>NZ_JASZYM010000019.1:0-131201 GCF_030317005.1 Variovorax sp. J22R115
GTTCAACCAGCGCCTGTCCGTGGCACGGGCCAACTCCGTGCGCGACTACCTGGTCGCCCAAGGCGTGCCGGCCAACATCATCACGACCGAAGGCCGCGGTTTCTCGGAGCTGAAGATCACCGAAGCCGATTGCAGGGCCCAGGGCAAGGCCAGGAACCGCACTGCGCTCATTGCCTGCTTCGAGCCGAATCGCCGAGTGGACATCCGCGCCACGGGCGAGCAGCCGGGCTAAGGGTGCGCGAGCTTGAGTGATCTGCAGAGATGAGGATCACTCGACAGCGACCGACGTGAATCTGTTGGCTTGATCGGCTGGCGATCAGCTGGAGCCGCCACGGAGACGGCTGCTATGGCTTGGGGAGGGCGCCGCGGCGAAACGCGTTCGCCCTCTGTCATGGGCTCCTAGGGGCAGGGAAATGACAATCGGCCGGGCGCGCACGACTCTCGCGCAGGTGTTCTACCAGCGCTGCTTCTATCTCTTCGTCGCGATGCTCGCGCTCATCATGGCGATGCTGCTGCTCGAGCCCACGCCGCGCGGACGGATCATGCTGAACGGCGGCAACCTCCTCGTCGTGATCGCAGCGGTCGCCGCGATAGGGCGCACCCAGCTGTCGTTCGTGATCGCGCTTCTCCTGGCGACGCCGGCCCTGGTATTTCAGCTGCTCGCAATAGACGGAAGCGACTCGCGGTTTCTCCTGCACTCCTGGATGTTCGGCGCCGCGCTCTACGCGGCAACGATCGGATACCTGCTGCGCTACGTCTTTCAGCATGACGTCATGACGGCAGACAAGCTCTACGGCGCCGCGGCGGCCTACCTCATGCTCGGCGCGCTGTGGGCGTATCTCTACGCGATGGCGAACCATATTCAGCCGGGGTCGTTCGCGTTCGGCGGTGCCGTCATTTCGCCGCCGATCGGCGACTTGCTCTATTTCAGTTTCACCGTGCTGACCAGCACCGGCTTCGGGGACGCCGTACCGGTACAGCGGTACGCGCGCGGGCTGTGCGTGCTCGAGCAGCTTGTAGGGGGCCTCTTCCTTGCGATCCTGATCGCCCGCCTGGCCGGCGTCTACCCTCCGCGCAGAGAGGATTCCGGGACGTAGTGGCGGTCCAAGAATGGTGTTCCCGATTCACCTCTGAGCCCAGGGCCATGGATCCCGTGGCAAGATGTGTACTCCGCGCACACGACCACTTTTCGGTGCCTTCGGCTGCTTGGCAGTGGCGAGCCGTCAAGAAGATGCGATCAACATAATCGAGTCGAGCCAGAATTCCAGCGAGTTTTTCAACAGAATGCAGCGGCTGCGGACAACGGCCCGCCATGATGGACATTCGACAGGCCGCTTTGTGAAGCAGCTGCGAACTCGCGGTCCCGGCCATGAACGGAAGTACACGACCGTCGGCTTCGGGGTAGTCCACCTTGAATGTCAACCACTCGACTGGCGTCTACTGCGACAAGCAATGGCAAGCGGGCTTGGAACTGCGCTTGCACCCCTGTCGTGAAGCAAACAGGCCTCACAAGGGGCCGAGCCGGGTCACTGGTCATTCGAGTCTCCATGCCGGTGTGCACGACATCCTCCAGCCGAGCACCCTTTGCGGACGACCGCGCGCGAATACGAAGCCCGCCTTCGTCGCCGACCACACGACATCGCGGAAACACCCGCCTCGGCGAAGTGGCGTCCCCGAAAGATGCAGAGCGTCGAACCGAAGTTCAGCGAAGGTTCTCGGTGAACACCTGGGCCCGCACGCATCCTCATTTTCCCAACCCAAATACTTCAATCTCCACTCTCCGGTTCTTTGGCTGACCTTCCTTCGTGCCGTTGTCAGCGACCGGGTTCGCGTGGGCCGCCCCAATGGCCCGCCTCCATCTTCTTGGCATCGACTCCCGCGCTCCCGAGCTTCATTTCAATGCTCCTTTAGATGGCTGGCACAGCACTCACACGACGCATCGTCCAAGGCACCAAGGTTCCGGGATGTCCAGCTACTCGCCGGGTTCATTGCTATGGATGACCAGATTTCGGGACCGACGGGGCTCACATGTAGCGGGACCCGGTCGACCCCAAGAAATACCTTTTCGAACAGATTTCCGGTCGCGACCCGGATAAAGTGAAATGGCGAGTTGGAACTCCTCCCCGGGCCCCTTGGTCGGGTTCAGATCCGGCGCGGTGTGAGCTGCGTCGGATTTTCTTTACGCCCCAGGCTCGAAGCACCACGGCAAAGTATGCGAGGCCGACCGTTGTTCAAGTTGTGTGGCGAGCAGCGCGCCGATCTTCGACGGCGCGAGGTATCGTGTGCGAATGGCGGCAATGTTTTACGCGCATTGGCCGATGGCGCCATCCGCACTGACCGCAGGACCGCGGAAACTTACTGCCGAGCCTGTGCCACTAGGGGCTGGTCGTACGAGCGCAGCCGAGCCGCTTGGCGGTTGCTGGCCTGGAACGAAGACGTCGAACGCTGTCTCGTTTGCGTAAACGTACTGAATCACGGCCGTCTCTCTCCATGCGCTACACCGCGACCACCCTCGGCTTTGCCATCATCACTTCCTTCGTTGCCGGCGTCGCCATGTCGCCGCTGGCGCGCCACGCGATGTCGCAGGCGCACGCTCAATCGACTCCGCTGGCGCCGGTCGTGATCGACCTGATGGCGCTGAATCACGGCGATCTTCCTACCACGCCAAATGCCGAGATGAACGCCAAGGGCTTGGTCGCCACGGACAACGCCACGGTCGGCATCCAGTCCGGCAATGTGGGAAAGCACATGCACCCGAAGACGGACGAGCTTCAGTACATCATCGAGGGAAGCGGAGCGATGTGGCTGGGCGGCGAGCGCAAGGATTTCAAGCCGGGGACCTTGATCGTCATCCCCAAGGGCACGGCGCACGGCGACAGCGTGGTGACCAGCGGTCCGGTCAAGGCCATCGCCATAAAAATCCCGCCACAGCCAGCGGGCGACACGGTGTTTCTCAACTGAACGGCCGCAGCTCAGCGCCGCGCCCAGCAGCATCCGCATCACCCCGGTAGCAATCGCGCGTACGGCCCAAAGTGGTCGATCTCGGCGCTTCAGTTCGAGCCGTCGGCCACATCGTGCGGTTGTTGGCCAGCACCGGACGTTCGACCTGCTCGCCGATTTGCGACCGCCGTCCGTACATACTCGCGGTGAGATGGAGTTGAGCGCGCGCCGCGCGCGCTCAGTCGGCCGGACGCAGATGGTCGATCGCCAGCGGGCACTGCGGCAGCCGGCCCAGGTTGTTGCTCGGGTCGTTGTCGGCCACCGTGGTGACAGACGGGAATTGCGGATTGAACGGGTCGGGCTGGATGATTACGTCGGCCTCTGCGCCCGACTCGCCGCGCACGAAGAAGGTGTGCGTTTTCGCGCTCAGCATGTTCATCACCTGACCGCGGGTCAACAGCCAGGGCGATCCGTCCGCAAAGCGCCCGCCCAGGTGCGCGATGAAGAGCCTGGGCGGGCGTCCCTGGCGGTTGATGCCGGTGACCTGCCGGCGCCCCGGCGGCACCTGGTCGGTGATCGGCGTCGTGAACTTCTCGACGCGGCGCCAAGCCTCGCCATGGATGTTGTAGTTGAAGTCCGAGGCCTCGGGGTGGACCTCGGGCTGCGTGATGCGGTCGGCGATCTCGCGACGTCGGCTATGCGTGGTCTGGTCGAGATCGGCTAGGTTGAAGATGTTGACGCTCACGCCCAGGAACTCGTCCGGGTCTGCGCCTTCGACGATCGCGCCGGGGAAACTGAGCTTGGAGACGATCGCGTCGACCGCGGTGGAGCGCGCATAGCGCTGGATGCGCTGGACCAGTCGGTCGACGCGCCCCTCGAAGATCGCGCTCGCGGCGGCCTCGGGCGATTTGCCGGCGGCCATGGCCTGCAGGACCTCTGCACCGACGCCGGCCATGCTGATGTCGTCGAGGGCCTCCTGCATCTCGATGCGCACGAGCTCGTTGATCGCCGCATGGGCGGCATCGGCGCCTTCATCGGACGTGGCGTCCTCCTCGAGCAGGATGCCGATGAGGCCCACCGTGCCCGGCACCTCGATCGTGCGGCCCGCCGCGTTGAGCACGATAGGCTCCAGCGTCGTGTTGAAGCGCCCCACCGAGGGGGGGATGATGCGGTTCGCGCCGATGCCGATCGGGCCGCCGATGCTGCCGTGGCTGCCGGGCGAGAAGAAGAATTCGGGCGAGCCGCTGAGCCGCGGCGCGTCTGGCGCGTGGGTGATGGTGCGCCCGCCCAGCGAGAAGCCGATGCACCACAGATATGGTTCGGAATCGCTCTCGTCAGAGCCGTGGAAGCAGAAGAGGCTGTGGAACGCGACGGCGATGGGGACGGCGGACATGGTCACCTAGTGCCCCTGCTGCAAAGCGACGCCCAACTCAGCGCCGCCGCGAGATGCTGCGTCGCCACGCCGGCGAGTCTGGCGCCGGAATACTGCGCAACCTGCAGCGGCGCGCTTGCTGTGGCGCACCTGGCGCACGGTGCTCGGGAAGCGGTGCCGCAGGGGGACAAGCTGCCGCTGCGACAAAGACGCGTGTAGGCCATGGATCGGATCCCCTTGCGGTAGACGTCTGAGCGACTCAAGCGGGCAATCTAGCATCACTGCTGCGAATCGCGCATCCCAAGGAGTGGGGAGCTTCATCGCTCGACCAGCGCCACCTTTGGACTCGCAACCGTGTGCGTGAACTGCCCGGGAGCTGCCGTTCGCCAAGGGCCGCTCGTGGCCGATCAAAGTCGTAGGTCAGCGCGAAGCGAAGGACCGCTCGGTTGGCGATTCCGAAGCAAGATTATTTACCTCTTCATCTTTCGGGTCTCGTCAAAGTGTGGCTCAGTCCGGCTTGATGTTTCCGTCCTTAATCACCTTCGCCCAAAGGGCTGTTTCCTGGTCGACGAACTTGCCGAGCGCCGGCGGGTCCATGTAGGCAGCAAAGGCGCCCTGGTCTTCGACCTTCTTCCTGAAGGCCTCGCTTTCAACGATGGTCTTGACCTGAGCGGTCAGGCGCGCGACGACTTCAGGAGGCGTCTTCGCAGGGGCAAACAAGGCGAACCACGACTCGACCTCGTACCCGGGCAGGCCCGCTTCGGCCGTCGTAGGAACCGTCGGCATCGATGGATGGCGCTTGGGTCCGGCATAGGCCATCGCCTTGATCTTGCCGGCCTGCACCTGCCCGATGACCGAAGGCGGTGTGGTGATGAACATGTCGACCTGCCCGCTGATCAGGTCGGTCACGACCGGACCGGCACCCTTGTAGGGAACATGCGTAGCCTGCACCTTGGCCTGGCGCGCGAACATCTCGCCGGCGATGTGCTGGATCGAGCCATTGCCTGACGACGCAAAGAAGAGCCCCTTGCCGTTCTTCTGACCGTTGGAGATCAACTCCTTGAGGTTCGTGGCCGGCAGCGTGCCGCTCACTGCGATCACGTGTGGCGCCCGCATGACCAGCGCGATCGGCGCGAAGTCGCTCGTCTTCCAGCGGATCTGCGGGAACAGCGCCGGGTTGCCGACGTGATAGCCGGAGTACTGCATGAGCAGTGTGTAGCCGTCAGGTGCGGCGCGCGCGACCGCCTCGGTGCCGATGTTGCCGCTTGCGCCGGGCTTGTTATCGACGATGACCGACTGGCCCAGCGCCTTGCCCAACTGATCGCCAATCATGCGGGCCATGATGTCCGTCGAACCGGCCGCAGCACTAGGAACGACAATGGTGATCGGCTTGGATGGATAGGTGTCGGCTTGTGCTGGAGAGGCGCAGATCGATGAGGCGATTGCGGCAAGCGAAGCGAGGTAAGCGGTATTCATGGGTTTGTCTCCGGTGGATGTCGTGTTGAGGAAAGGCGGGCCTGTTGCGTCACGAGTTCCTGCAGGCGAGTGGCCAGCCGGGCCTGAGCGCTGTCGCTGGCCCAGGCGACGTGCGGTGTGAGCAGGAGGTGGGGAACGTTGCCGTCGATCAGTGGGTGCCCCGATGCCGGCGGCTCCACTTCCAGCACGTCGATGGCCGCACCCGCAATCGAGCCACTGCGAAGCGCGTCGGCCAGCGCGGCGGGGTCGACCAGCGCGCCGCGGCCGGTGTTGATGAGCACCGCGTCGGGTTTCATCCGCGCCAGCGATTCGGCGTTGATCAACCCCTTCGTGCCTGGCGTCAAAGGCACGTGAAGCGTGATTGCATCGGACTGCGACAGGATGTCGTCGAGCGGGAGTTCGTCGTCCTCGCACGCCGTGCCGGGTGTCTGTGCAAAGTGCACGGTCATGCCGACGCCACGCGCGAGTCTTGCAGCCGCCTCGCCGATGCGGCCGCGGCCGACGATGCCGAAGCGCGAGCCGCCGAGGTCACGGATGCGAGGTCCAGTCCAGCAGAAGTGGCGGGATGCCGTCCATCGGCCGTCCCGCGCCGCGGCGGCGTACGTCACGATCTCGCGGCGCAAGGCGAACAGCGTGGCAATCGCGTGCTCGGCGACGGACTCGCTTCCATAGTCGGGGACGTTCTGGACGCGGATACCCAGCGCTTCGGCCGCCTCGACATCGATGTTGTCCGTGCCGGCTGCAGCGACGGCCACGAGTCGCAAGCCCCGCGCGGCCCGAAGCGGCCCGCCGTCGAGCCGGATCTTGTTGGTGATGACCACCGTCGCGCCGGCGATGCGCTCGCCGACTTCCGCGGGCGAAGTCGTGTCGTAGGGGTGGTAGTCGATGCCCAGGCCGTCATCGAAGGCGAGGGCCTGAGGCAGCGTCGCCGCGTCCAGAAAGACCACCTTCATGACGCCACCTCGGAGATCTCGATCAGGTTCAGGTCCGGATCGCGCAAGTACACGGAGCGAATGCGCGACACCGCACCGGTGCGCATCACAGGGCCTTCGATGATCGCCAGGCCCTTGCGCTTCAGGGTGGCGATCACGTCGTCCAGCGGCAGGCTGGCGATGAAGCACAGGTCCAGCGCACCCGGCACCGGCAGGTGCGCCTTCGGCTCGAACTCCTTGCCTTTGACGTGCAGGTTGATCTTCTGGTTGCCGAAGCGAAACGCCTTGCGTCCCTCGCCGAATGATTCGAGCGTCATGCCCAACCCTTCGACGTAAAAGGCGACGCATGCCTGCTCGTCGGTGGTGGTAAGCACCAGGTGGTCGAGATGGTCGATCATGCGACGGCCTCCTTTGCGTTGCCTTTTGCGCTTTGCCTTGCAGCCGCGCGGGCGACGATCTCGGGGAAGTCGGCTGGGGGCTGATGCTTTGTCAGGCGGTGGCCGGCTCTCGGCAACTGGCTCGGCAGGTCGTGCCGCACGAGGTGACTGACCTGCGCCGCGGCGCTGATCAGGCCGTCGAGATCCATTCCGGTGTCGTAGCCCATGCACTGGAGCATGTGCACGACGTCCTCGGTCGCCACGTTGCCTGTAGCGCCAGGCGCGTAAGGGCATCCGCCGATGCCACCCAGCGACATGTCGAAGCGCCGGATGCCAGCTTCCACAGCTGCCACGCTGTTGACCAGGCCCATCGCCCGCGTGTTGTGGAAGTGCGCCGTGAATTCCAGTTGAGGATGGCGCGTCATCGCCGCCTGGCACAGTGTTTGAACCTGGGTGGGGTAGGCCATGCCCGTCGTGTCGCACAGGGTGATGCCTTTGACGGCCAGTTCGGCGAACCGGTCGATCCAGCCGAGCACCGTCTCTTGCGGCACTTCGCCTTCCATCGGGCAGCCGAACACACACGACAGCGACACGTTCACCGGCACGACCGCGCTGCGCGCCAACGCGATCACTTCGCCCAATTGTGCGAACGACTGCTCGCGCGTCATTCGCAGGTTACTCAGGTTGTGTGTCTCGCTGGTCGACATGACGATGTTGAACTCGTCGATGTGGACGTCGAGCGCTCGCTCCGCGCCGCGCAAGTTCGGCACCAGCGCGGTGTAGACCACGCCCGGCTTGCGGGCAATGCGCGCCATGACTTCCTCGCCGTCGCGCAGCGCCGGGATGGCCCTGGGCGACGTGAAGGAGGTCACCTCGATCTTCGAGTAGCCCAGCGTGCAGAGCCGGTCGATCAACGCGATCTTGTCGTCGGTCGGGATGAAGTGAGGCTCCATCTGGAAGCCGTCCCGGGTGGCGACTTCGTTGATGAAGAGCCGCTGGTTGTTGCCGTGGTTCATGGTTCTTGCTCCTTGGGTTCAGGCTGAGCGCGCCGGCCAGCCGCCGCGCTGCAGGTCTACGGTGTGCTGCCCCAGGCGGGGCGCCGCATGGGCGATGGCGCCCGGGGTCGCACTGAGCTTGGGCACGACGCCCGGCACCTTGAGCGTCCGCCCGTCAGAGGTCGACGACTCGACGATCATTTCGCGGGCCAGATACTGCGGGTCGGTGGCGATGTCGGCGACCGAGTAGATGCGACCGACCGGAACGCCGGCGCCATCGAGCACGGCCAGCACCTCGTCGCGGCTGCGTTCCCGCGTCCACGCTTCGATCGCGACGTCGATCTCTTCCACGCGGCGCACGCGGCCGTCGTTGTGGGTCAGGTCCGGGTCGGTCTCGAGGTCCTCGCGGTCGATGGCGCGCATCAGCCTGCGAAAGATGCTGTCGCCGTTGCCGGCCACCAGCACGTATTGACCATCGTTGCACTGATAGGCGTTGGTGGGCGCGATGCCCGGCAATGCGCTGCCGGCGCGTTCACGCACGGCGCCGAAAGCGTCGTGCTCGGGCACCAGGCTTTCCATGACGTTGAAGACCGACTCGTAGAGCGCCACGTCGATGAACTGGCCCTCGCCGCCGTGGGCCGTGCGGTGGTGCAGGGCCGTCAGCACGCCGATCACGCCATGCAGCGCCGCGAGCGTGTCGCCGATCGAAACCCCGACGCGCACCGGCACGCGGCCGGGCTCCCCGGTCAGATGGCGCAGGCCGCCCATCGCTTCGCCGAGCACGCCGAATCCGGGCTTGTCGCGGTAGGGGCCAGTCTGGCCGTAGCCGGAGATGCGCAGCATGATCAGCCGCGGGTTGAACGCATGAAGCTGCTCCCAGCCCAGTCCCCACCCTTCCAGCGTGCCGGGCTTGAAGTTCTCGATGAGGACGTCGGCCTCGATCGCCAGCGCTCGCACGGCGTCCTGACCCTCCGGACTTCGGAGGTCCAGGCATACCGAGCGCTTGTTGCGCGACTGCACCTCCCACCACACCGAGGTGCCGTCACGCAGCAGGCGCCACTTGCGCAGCGGATCGCCGACGCCGGACGGCTCGACCTTGATGACGTCGGCACCGAACTCGGCCAGCGTCTTGCCGGCGAAGGGTCCGGCGATGAGTTGTCCCAGTTCGAGGACTTTGAGGCCTTGCAGCGCTTTCATGTCTCTTTGCTTTCGTGAGCTGTCGAGACCTGAATTTAGAGTTCAAGGGCGCCCAGGAGGAATTGCCATGTCGGCACGTATCCTTCGCGTTCTGCGAAGCCCACAAGGAGACCGGAATGGTGAAGAGCTCAATCAACCCCGCGCGGGTCGACTTCGTGACGCTGCGGCTGTTCTGTGCCGTGGTGCAAACCGGCAGCATCACCAAGGGCGCCGCGCAATGCCATCTTGCGTTGTCGGCCGCGAGCAGGCGCCTCAGCGACTTCGAGGCGGCCACTGGCGCACAGCTGCTGGAGCGAAGCGTGCAGGGCGTGAGCGTGACGCCAGCGGGTCATGCGGCCGGACAACATGCGATGCGGCTGTTCCAGGGCTTCGAGCTGTTCAGCAGCGAGCTGGCGGACTACGCCGAGGGCTATCGCGGGCACGTGCGACTGTGGGCCAACATGTCTGCGCTGACCGAGTTCCTGCCGGAGGCGTTGTCAGATTTCATGGCGCATCAGCCGGGGATACGTGTCGACGTCGAAGAGCAGTTGAGCGGGGACATCGTTCGCGCTCTGCTGGACGGCCTGGCCGACATCGGCGTGTTTGCCGAAGGCACGCCGGCCGATGGCCTCACGCTCGCGCCGTTTCGCAACGATGAACTGGTGTTGCTGTGCCCCCGCGCGCATCCGTTGGCCAAGGCCAGGAAAGTGGCTTTCGCCGATTGCCTGGACCACGATTTCGTCGGGCTGAACCGTGGAAGCTCGCTCCTGGAACTGACATCCCGCGCCGCCGCGGAGTCTGGAAGGCCGCTGCGAATGCGCGTGCAGGTGCGCAGCTTCGACGCGATGTGCCAGATGATTGCCGCCCAGCTCGGGGTGGGCGTACTCCCGTTGGCAGCGTGCAAGGAAACGCCGGGCCCGCGCGGGCTCAAGGCAGTGCGCCTGATCGATTCTTGGGCGCAGCGCCAACTGCTGCTGGGCTACAGTGCTTCAAGGCAGTTGTCGGCTGCAGCTCGGATGATCGCGGATCACCTGCTGATGCCAGCCAACAGCATCGGCCGACCTGGCTTGCAACCCTGAAACCTGCTAGTCAACGCAGAAGCGCAACATCAAACGCCCGCGATCGCTGCAAAAGACTGCGGCGTTGCACGCTCTTGCTTCGTCCATCTGGCGCTACAGCCGCTGCTACCTTGCCAGCGACTGCAGCAGCACGATGTCGAGAAATGCATCGACTAGTTGGTGCCGGGCACCTTTCAGGTGAATCGCGAAGACGTTCGCTGTCGTCTTGACACCGCTGAGGGGAAGAAAGCGGACATCGCTCCGATTGTTGTCCGCCACCGACTTGCCGACCAGCGCAAACCCCAGTCCGGCAGCCACGAGGCACAACGCCGTGTGGATCTCCTTCGCTTCATAGGCCACGCGAGGTTTGACACCGCCCTGTTCCAGCGCCTGAATTGTGTGCCTTGCAAACCTGCTGTTGGGGTCCTTGGGGTAGCTTATGAAGGGCATCTGGCCTAGGTCCCTCGGCTTGAGGATCTTGCGTCGAGCGAGCGTGTTCTCTGATGGCAACGCCACCAGCAACTGGTCGGTGAACAAGGGAACGCACTCCAGGTCTTCCTCGCCGCTGAAGGGGCCAATCGTACGGGCCAGCCCGACGTGGATCAATCCACTACGCAATGCTTCGCCCTGATGTTCCGTGAGGATTTCGGTGAGATCGATTCGCACTTTCGGCGCGCTCGCGCTCAAGCTGCGCACGGCATTTGGCAACACCGAAAAGATCGTGGAGCGCGTGAAGCCGATGCTCAGCCATCCGGATCGGCCCAGCGATAGGTCTTTCGCCTCTTCCAGCATGCGCTGCGAGTCCGACAGCAGAAGCCTGGCTTTCGGATAAAGAAATCGCCCGAGTGGCGTCAGCTTCATTGGGCGCGTAGATCGGTCGAACAGCTTGCCTCCAAGCAGGCCCTCAAGCTGCGCGATCTGCATGCTCACCGCCGTGGGCACCACGTGCAGTCGACTGGCAGCCAAGTTCGCACTGTTGGCATCGACCACCTCGCAAAAGTACCGCAACGACTTCAAGTTCATAAATATTGATCTTAATGTCAAAAGAGGTTGGTTGTGTTACTGCTTTCGTTCACTGAACATCGGGTTTGTTCCTTCCCAACCCTTGGAGACAAACTTGACTTCCGATGTGAACGAGCCGCAATGGCTCTCCCAGGCCCGATCGCTGTCGACAGCTGAGGTATCCGATGCTCTCGACTTCTTCAATTTGCCCGGTAGCGCCTTGGGCATTCGGCCGGTCGCGGGACCGGCCAAGATCTTTGGTCAGGCCTTCACGGTTCGCTTCGCTGCGATCGACCACTCTCAACCAGGCACCGTGGGCGATTTCATCGACCGGCTGGAGCCAGGCAGTGTCGCAGTGCTGGACAACGGAGGCAGGCTGGATTGCACAGTTTGGGGTGGCATCCTGAGCCAGTTGGCCGCGCAGAATCGCATCGGTGGCACCGTCGTGAATGGAGTCTGCCGCGACACAGCAGAGGCCGACGAAGCGGGCTACCCGCTTTATGCCTGCGGCAAGTTCATGCGTACCGGCAAGGATCGCGTCCAGGTCGAGGACTACGAGCGACCCGTGATGCTGGGTGACGTTCGCGTGTGCCAGGGCGATCTGGTGATCGGCGACGCTGACGGCGTCGTGGTGGTGCCTCGTCTGCGCATGCAGGAAGTGCTGACCAAAGCCCTCGAAACGCGTGTCGTGGAGGCACAGATCTTGGAAGCCGCGCTAGATGGCATGCCATTGGTCGAAGCTCGGAAGAAGTATGGCTATCACACGCTGCAGCGGTCGGCGACGACCCTCGCGGCCTGAGCGGCTGGCGCTCACGGCGACATCAATCAAACGAACCGGAGACAACTTGTGAACACGACAATCAAACACTTCCGCTCAGCCGCACTAGGATTGGTGGCGGCTGCGGCCGCCTGCGGCGCCCTGGCGCAAGACGCGTACCCCTGCAAGGTGGTGAAGCTCGTCTCGCCCTATCCGCCCGGCGGCACAACAGACATCCTTGCGCGGCTGCTCGCGCCCGGCTTGGCGAAGGAACTCGCCACCACAGTCATCGTGGACAACAAGGGCGGCGCGAGCAGCAACATTGGCACCGAGTTCGTTTCAGGCGCTGCGCCGGACGGTTGCACACTGCTGCTGGGCAACAACACCGGGATCGTCATCAATCGCAACCTTTACAAGCTGCGTCTCGATCCGGTGAAGTCGCTCACGCCAATCGTCGAGGTCGCTTCGGTGCCATTGGTGCTCTATGTCAATGCGGCCGAATCCGCAAAGACGGTTGACCAGCTCAGTGCGGCGATCAAGGCTGCGCCCGGCAAGTACAGCTTTGCCTCCGGCGGCAGCGGAAGCCCGCAACACCTGATGGGAGAAATGCTGAAGCTCGAGATAAAGGTGGACATGACCCACATTCCCTACCGCGGCCAGGGGCCAGCGCTTCAGGACGTGATTGCCGGACAAGTGCCGGTTGCGTTTGAAACGACCACTGCAATCGCTTCGCAGTTGAGCGGCGGCGGGCGCATCCGGGCGCTTGCGACGACCGGCAGCGCGCGCTCGAAGAATCTTCCGAACGTGCCCACGATGAAGGAGCTCGGTTATGACAACTTCGTGGTCGAGAACTGGTACGGCATCTTCGCGCCTGCCAAGACACCGGCGGCGCTGACCGAGCGCTTGAACCGCGACCTGGTCAAAGTCCTGAAGAGCCCGGAAGTGTCGAAGAGTCTCGCCGACATGGGCTCCCGAGACGTCGCGGGAAGTGCCGAGCAGTTCAACCAGTTCATCGCCAAGGAACTTCCTTACTGGGAATCGCTGGTGAAACGATCTGGTGCAAAGGTCGACTGATCGGTACCCACTTTGCACCGGCTGCGCTTGCGCAGCCGGTGCGCCCATCCATCCCAATACTTTGCTGGAGATCGCTTGGCTACGTCCGAACAAATCACTCAGCTGCGCGACCTCGGCGCAGCGACCGTCTATGAGGCGCAAGGCGCCAAGGGCGCGCTCGACCACGGCATGAAGCCCATCGATCCGACGATGCGACTCGCCGGCCCCGCCTTCACCGTCGACTGCCGGCCAGCGGATAACCTGATGCTGCACTATGCGGTGCAGAAGGCGAAGCCGGGCGACGTGCTCGTGGTCGATGCCAAGGGGTTCATGGAAGCCGGGCCCTGGGGCGACGTCCTCACGATCCAGGCCCAGAAGGTTGGCATCGCCGGCCTTGTCATCAATGGCTGCGTGCGCGACGCCAACCTCATCATCGAACTGGGTTTTCCCGTGTTTTGCCGCGGCTTGTCGATCAAGGGAACCGGCAAGAATCAACCCGGAAAGATCAACGTTCCCATCACTATCGGCGACGTGCTCATCCATTCCGGCGACATCATCGTCGGCGACCGCGACGGTCTGGTGGTGGTCCCGAAAGACGAAGTCGAATCGGCGGTCGCAAGCAGCTTGGCGCGCGAGGATAAAGAGGCTGGGCAGCGCCGGGCCATCGAAGAAGGAGCCATGACGGCCGACTTGCTCAACCTGACGGAAACGCTCAAGCGTTATGGGCTCGTATGACGGCAAGCGGGATGTCTGGCGCCGCAACACGCGCGAGACCTTCGCCAGGATCTGCGTCATTGGATCTGGGCGTGGGCCTTGTCGGTCAAGTACCGCTTTGCGAGAGAGACCGGCCGTAACAGACGCGCCAGCGACTGACTGATGATGGCCGGGACTACCTGTTCGTCAAACTCGCCGATAGCCGTCGTTGGCCGACCGGGCGAAAGTCGCGGAAGCTGTAGCGCATGTCGCCGCGATAGGTGATCTCCTGATCGCCGTGCAGGCTCAGAGAGTTGGCCAGCAATTGCTTGATGAGCAACGGGTAGGTGTACGCCGACGGCGTAGCGGTGATGAGGTTCGGGTGCAATCTTGTCTCCGTCTTTTTCAGGGTGTTGGCTGTCGTTCAAATGGCATGCGCAGTTCGATCGAAGCGAGCGCTTCGGTCTTCTGCCGCTCGGTCATCCGCGGCCAGGCGCCGATCTCCAGCGCGGTCCTCTTGCATCCCTGGCAAAACTTCCCGTCCTGATCCATTCGGCAGATGCTGATGCAGGGGTCTGCAATGGAATCGGTCTGGCTCATCGCGGTGTGCCGTTGCGCTTCGCGTGTGAGGCAATTTCTTCGAGCAGGATCGGTGCGCCCAGGCTCATCGTGTGGATGCCCAGTACGCTCACGCACTGCAGCACCGCGTTGATCTCTTCCTTCGTGGCACCCAGTTCGAGCGCCCTGCGGATGTGGCGGCGCACGCCCGGCCCGTACATGTGGGTGCATGACGCGTCGACGGCGATCGCGAGGAATTCGACGGTCTTGGCGTCGAGCACGCCCGACACCATGGGCGCGACGCCCATGGCCATGAATTTCTCGGTCCATTGCGCATCGAGCATGGCAAAGGCATCCCAGTCGGGATTCCAGTTGCCGGTGCTGCGCATGTGATCGCAGACCGGGGTGGTCGACGGGGCGTTTTGGTGCTGTTGCATAAGTCTTGTCTCCTGATGTTGTGCCGCGGCGGCGCTCACGCCTGTGGCTGGTTCGAGTACTGATTGTTCCGGCAGAGGACTTGTGCCGATTGACCAGCGGTGACACACGTTTAACCTTTGGGGACGCCACGTACCCTAGCCATGACGATGAATCTCGTTCGCAGCGCCAGCCTGACCAATTACGCTGAGATTGCGCGTGAGGCTGGCCTCGATCCGCTGGCCCTGCTCGCCGAGGTGGGCCTCAACCCCGCCTGCCTGCACGATCCCGATCTGAAGATTCCGAGCGATGCAGTGCGGCGCCTGCTGGAGACTTCGGCGAACGCCAGCGGAATGGACAACTTCGGACTGCGCATGGTTGAGAAACGCCAGCTGTCGAACCTCGGAGTCGTGGCGCTGGTGGCGCGGGAAGAGCCCACGGTGCGGCGCGTGGTACGGGCGATGCTGCGCTACAGCCATTTGCTCAATGAGTCGGTCTACGCGAAGCTCGAAGAGGCCGAAGGCGTCGCGGTGATCCGCGAAGAGTTGCTCATTGGCCAGGAGGGCTCCTCGCGGCAGGCGACCGAGCTTCTCATCGGCGTCATGTTCCGCAACCTCAAGTACTTCCTGGGCCCTGACTGGAGTCCGATTCGGGTGTGTTTCACCCACGCACCGCCGCGGGACCCCGGCCTGCACATTCGCCTTTTCGGCTACGTCGTCGCCTTCGGGCAGGACTTCAACGGGCTGGTCTGCACCACGCGCGACATGGATGCAGCGAACCCGATGGCCGACCCCGTGATGGCGCGCTATGCCCGGCAGTTACTCGATGCCACCACCGGATCGGGTCGAATGGACATGGTCGACAGCGTTCGCCACATCCTGCTCGTGCTGCTGTCCTCGGGGGAGTGCTCGATCGACCAGGTGGCGCAGCAACTCGGCGTCGACCGGCGCACCGTGCATCGGCGTCTGGTGCGCGAGGGCACGACGTTTACCGAGGTGGTGACCACGGTCCGACGCGAGATGGCCGCGCACTACCTGGAGGACGGCACGCGCCCGCTGTCGCAGGTGGCGGAGTTGCTGGGTTTCTCGGCGCTCAGCGCTTTCTCGCGCTGGTACAAGCAGCAGTTCGGAGAGGTTGCCGGACGGCGGCGCCGTTCGGACGCCCGGACCTGACCATGACCATTGTCCTCCAGGGAACTCAGCGGGCCAGGACAAGGACAAGGAACATGGCGACCAGGATCGCCAGGAATGCCGTCTCGCTCACCATCAGCACGATCGGCTTGAGGCCCACGGTGGCAAGATCCTTCAGGTGCGATTTCATTCCGATCGCGGCCATCGAGACCACCAGCAGCCAGGTCGAGAGCGTCTGCAACGCCTGCTGCAGGACCGCGGAGATCAGGCCGACGCTGTTGAGGACGACGATCACTGCGAAGGCCACCACGAACCACGGAAGAAGCGGCGGCTTGGGTGCGCCGCCCGGCCCGGCGACGTGCTGCTTGCGGTAGGACAAGGTGATCACCAGGATTACCGGCAGCAGCATCGCAACGCGCAACAGCTTGACGATGGTCGCGACATCGCCGGTCTCCTTGGACATTCCGTAGCCAGCGCCGACCACCTGCGCCACATCGTGGATCGTGCCGCCCAGGAAGACTCCCGCCTCCTGGCCGCCCAGGCCGAGCAGGCTGGTGATCATCGGATAGAGCACCATCGCCAGCGTCGAGAGCGTGCTCACGCCGATGACCGTGAAGATGGTGGCGCGCTCCTTCAGCTTGTCGTCCGCACGAACGGGGATGACCGCGGCGATTGCCATCGCCGCCGAGGCGCCGCAGATGCCTACCGCGCCGCCCGTCAGCACGCCGAACCGGCTCCGGTAGCCCATCAGGCGCGCCAGCCCGACGCCGAAGCAGATCGTCAGCGCCACCGAGAGCACCGCCATCGCGACCGGCATTGCGCCGAGCGCCGTGATCTGCCCGAACGTGATGCGCACGCCCAGGAGCGCCACGCCGATGCGCAGCAGCGTGCTTGCGGAGAACTGGATGCCCGGCACACAGCGGCCTTCGGTCGACAGAAAGTTCAGTGCCATGCCCAGCAGCAAGGCGAACAGCATCGACGAGACGTGATAGTGCTCGGCCAGCGAGATGGCGGCCACCGCCACCACCACCGACACCAGGATGCCGTTGAAGTTCGTGCGGGCGGGCTTGCGCCAGCCCGTCAGGGTCAGAGATGCATTCATGGGATTGGCTCTCGGCAGGAAGTCGGGTGGAAGAACTTTTGTCGAGCGCGCTCAGGCACGAAGCTCGGAACATCGCGTGAAGGCAGTGTCCGCGCGCTGGGCAAACGCTGATTGACGGATGGGGGCACCGAATTTCCCTCTCGAGACAATGCGGTGCGGCATTCCGAAGGCCGCTCACTCCGGCTTGTAGTTGACCGAGCGCAGCACCTCGCCAACGCGCGCGGAATCGCTGCGCAAGCCTGCAGACATCTCACTGGACGTCAGCGGCTGGCCGGTCTCCTGACCGAGGTCCTTGAAGCGCTCGCGCAGTTGGGGCTGCTGCAGCACCTTGAGCGTCGCTTCCCGAATCCTCTGCTGCGCTGCCGGAGGTATGTCGGACGCTGCAAACAGCCCGATCCATCCGGTCGCCTCGAGCTGCGGGAAACCCAGTTCGGTGAAGGTCGGAACGTCAGGCAGGACGCTCAAGCGCTTTGGCGTGCTGACCGCATAGGCCTTGAGCTTGCCACTCTTGATCATCGGCAGGGAAGTTGCGACGCCATCGAACATGAGCGGCACATGTCCGCCCATCACGTCCACCAAGGCGGGCGGCGACCCCTTGTAGCCCACATGGGTCATGTCGAGGTTCGCAACCTTGGCCATCTGCAGGCCCAGGACATGCGACAGCGTGCCGGCGCTGTATGACGCATAGCTGATCTTGCCGGGGCTGGTCTTCACATAGGCGATGAGTTCGTTCAGGTTCTTCGCGGGCAGCGACGGGTTGCTGACCAGCACGAGGCCACTGCGCGCCAGTTCGGCGAGGGGCTGGATGTCCTTGAACGGGTCGTACTTGGGCTTGAGTGTGTGCGGCACCTCGCTGACCAGGGCGTTGGGTGCGACGATCAGGGTGTGTCCATCGTGCGGCGACGACAGCAGATCTTGCATCGCGATGCCGCCCAGGGCACCAGGCTTGTTCTCGACGATCACCGGCTGGCCCAGCAACGGCGTCAGCCCCTCGGCGACCATGCGTGCCACCATGTCGGAGGTGCCACCTGCCGGCGCAGTAACGAGCAGGCGCACGGTCTTCTGTGGAAAGGCCTGCGCCCATGCACAGGGTGCGGCGAGTGCCAGCGTGGCGCCAGCCAGCAATGAGCCATGGCGCAGCGCGCGGCCCAGATGTGTGATCAGGGTCACGTTATCTCCTAGGTTCGAGGGGGGCGGTTCAGGCCGTGACGCGCACGGGCACGCCGCGCTGGCCCGGGGCGCGGTTGGGCGGCATGCCTAGGCGGGCCAGCGTCTCGTCGACGCTGCCCCAGTTCTGGCCGATGCCAAAGATGCTGCGCGCCTCCGCGCCATTCGCCACTTCACGGCGCAACTCACGCGCCTGACGCACCACCATCTCGATCTGCTGCACGGAGGTCATGCGCTCGGCGTGGGGCCCGAACAGCGTGTCCTCAATGCCCACGCGCACATGCATGCCCAGCGCGATGGCCATCGTGTTCATCGGGTAGATGTGGCGGTTCAGCGTCTCCAGCGTGAGCACCGCGCCGTCGGGCGTGCGCCGTGCGAACTCCAGCATGTCGGCCGGATGCAGCCCGGCCGAGCCACCGCCAATGGCCACGTAGTTGATGTTCAACGGGCCGCTGTAGACGCCGCGGCGCACCATGCGCAGAAGGCTTTCCAGGCCCGTCAGGTTGCCCAGCATGAAGTGCGGCTGGATGCCCTTGGCCACCAGGCGGCGGATGTGCTCCTCGTGCCAGGACGGGTTGGATGGCACGATCATGTCGCGGTAGGCCGCCTGCACCACCGGGTTGGCGAGCGAAGTGCCTTCGACGTCGGCCGCGGTCATCAGCTCCATCACGTTCATCTGCTGGGTGTTGATCGCCACCGTGACCTGCTCGGGCCTCGGGTCGAGCTCGGCCAGCATGTGGCGCGTGTCGTCGCTCATCCACTTGGCCGCCTGGCCTTCGCTCTCGGGGGCGAAGGAGATCGAGCCGCCGACCTGAAGGATCATCTGGGGCACCGCTTCTCGCAGGCGCGCCAGCATCTCGTTGAACTTGGACAGGCGCTTGCTGCCCTTGCCGTCGTCTTCGCGAACGTGCACGTGCAGCACAGTGGCGCCGGCGTTCCAGCAGTCCACTGCCTTTTGCACCTGCTGGTCCATCGTGACAGGGATGTCGTCGGAGTCGCCGGCGGCCCATTGGGGTCCATAGGGGGCGACCTGGATCACCAGCTTTTGCTGGTTTTCAGGCAGAAGGGAGTCGTCGAAGAAGTGCATGTGTGTCTCCAGGGAAGTTCAGATCAGGCGCTCATTGTTCCGAGGAGAGGCGCGAGCCAATTGACCAGGGGTGACATGCATTTACCCCGTTGGGACACCCGGTACGAACCCCAGGCTTTGCACTCGGGGTTGAAAGAACGCGGCCGCTAGGCCGCGCCCCTTGGGCTAGGGCGTGGGGGCTGCCAGCAATCTCGCGGTGCGCCGGGATCCCGCTTCGTTCTTCGCCGCCACCGCCACGTCGTGAGCCCGCATCCAGTAGTCCTTGGCAAGCTCTGGCTTGTCCATGGACGCGTGGCCCAGGAGCAGCAGATCCTGATAGATCTTCTCGCTCGCCCCCGCGGCCTTGTCGATCTTCAAAGCTTCGTGAAGCAGGGGCATCGCGGCAGTTGGCGTCTTCAAGGCGATGTAGGCGCTCGACTGCAACCGCAGCGCGTTGGCCCTTTCCAGCGAATCCTGTTTGTCCAACGCGCCATGGGCTTGCTGCGCGAGTCGCAATGCTTCCTCGGCACGTCCCGCGTCCAGCGCCACATAGGCCTTCAGATTGAGGATCTTTCCCCTCACGCTGCAATGGCCACCGCAAAGCTCGACAGCCCGGTCGAGCGATCGTTCTGCGCTTTCACGATCGCTTGCCTGGACAGCCAAGGCGCGCCGCAATGCGGCTTCGGCGCGTCGGTCTGCGCTGAACGCGAGGCGGCGCTCGTCCATCACCAGATCCAGTTGCTTCAGGGCCTCGTCCTGTCGACCCATGCCGAGATAGACCATGGCCAGGTTCAGACGCGTGGCTGCGATGGCATCGTCGTCCTCGATCGACTGGCCGACTTCGAGCGCTTGCTGGAACAACACCAGCGCTCGTGGCAGGTCGGCCGCCTTGAAGCGGTCCATTCCCTGCGTGTTGTAGCCCTGGGCCCGGACGTCCGCCGCGGAGCGCACGACCGGCGTCGAGCAAGCCCCGAGCAGACCCGCTCCCACGACCCACAGGCCGCAGGCGATCCATCGGCGCGCGCGGCTCATTGCGCCTCTCCCGGCAGCGGCAACCCGCCGATGCTGTCGATCGGCAGCGACTGCGGCGTGGTGGAAGTGCCGGTCAACATGCTGATCGGCCAGGTCTGGCGCGCATTGCTCACCATCTGGTTGGTCTGCGTCGCCGCGGCCTGTACCTGGTCGAGCACGCCGGGCAGTCTTTCGGCTGCCAGCGCCACCATGGCCTGCACGTCGGCGCTGGCCTCTTGCGAGGTTGCCGCCGCCTGTTGCATCTTCTCCATCACCGCCGGCGCGGCCTCCTGCACGACCCCAATCGCGCGGCCGGCCTTGTCCAGCGTCGCCACGGCGCCGCTCTCGACGGTCTTGACGGTCTCTCGCGTCTGCTCGATCACCTGGTCGGTCTTCTCGACGATGGCGGGCATCTTCGATGCAAGGTCCTGGCCCGCCTTCAGCGTCTGCTGGAAGGGGCCCTGCGGGTCCTTCAGGCTCTCTGTTAGCTCGCGCGCATCGGCGATCACCGGCATGAGCGCGGTCTGAAGTTCCTGTGCGATCTGGTCGCCAAGCTTGACGCGCTCGAGCGCCAGCACTTCGCCCGAATCCACCGGTTGCGCGCCGCCGGGCGGGGGCACCAGGTCGATCGCTGGCTTGCCGATCAGGTGCTCGCGAACCAGTCTCGCTTGCGTTCCCTTCGGTATCTGCGCCATGTGTTCCAGGCGGATGCTCAATTCGATCCGTGCGCCCTCGTCACTGGACTGCGCCGGGGGCAGTGCGATGCTGCGAACGCGCCCGATCACCACGCCACGGGTCGTCACCCGCATGCCCTCAAAGATTCCGGCTGCGTCGGGCGCCGCCACGTAGAGGTGGTCCCGGCGGCTGAACACTCCCTGCTGGTAGGCGTAGATCAGCAAGCCGGCAACGATGACGATGAGAGCGACTGCGGCAAGGGCCGAGCGTCTCGAAGGGGTAGTTGACATCGACATCCTCCTGCAAACGACGTGGTGAGAGAGGTGTAGCAAATCGCGCTTTGCACTGTACCCGCGCCACGGATGACGCCATCCAGCAGCTTTTCTGGACGGCGTAGCAGGTGCGGGGTTTCCCGAGATGTCCCGAGATGGCAACTCGATGTCCCGACAGGTCAATCGTCAAAACCCTCGGCGCGGACACTGGCTGTCGTGCGAATCACAGCGCCCACCACCCTCCACCAGGAATCACGAGACATGAACGCCAGAGACAACACCAATGCACTGACACAGCAGGCGCCCGAGCGCCATCAGCCCAAGCTCTATCACGACCTGCTCACGCCCGCGGAAACGCTGGCCATCCGCGAGGAGGTGCGCCGCTTCGCCGACGAACATGTTGCGCCGGTGGCGTGGGAAATCGGGCATCGCGAGGAGTCGGTCGAGAACTTCCCGCGCGAGCTCTTTCGCAAGATGGCCGATGCCGGGCTGTTTCGCATTCCCTTCGCGGCCGAGGTCGGCGGGCGCGGGCTGGAGTACCCGGCCTGCGCCACCGCTGCGCTCATCGAGGAACTGGCCTACCACTCGAACTCCGTCGCGGCCGTGGTCGACGTGCATTGCATCCTGGCCGGCCATGCGCTGGAACATGCATCGCCTGCGCTGCAGCAGCGCTACCTGGCGCCCCTGCTGGCTGGCGAGAAGATCGGCAGCTTTGCCACCACCGAGCCCGATGCCAGCACCGACCTGAGCATCAAGACGATGCAGACCTTCGCGAACCGCGAGGGCGGGGGCTATGTGGTCAACGGCCGCAAGCGCTTCATCACCAATGCGCCGGTCGCCGATTTCGTTGTGCTGCTATGCGCCGAGGAAGGACGCATGACGGAGATCGTGATCGACCTGGATTCACCGGGCGTGCGCGTCGGCGCGCCTGATCGGAAGATGGGAAATCACGGCCAGTTGACCGCAGACATCTATTTCGACAACGTGCAGGTTCCGGCGGAGAACGTTGTCGGCGCCGTCGGCGGCGGTCTCAAGATCGCCTTGCAGACCTTGACCTACGGGCGCATCGGCATTGCCGCGAGCGGAGTCGGCATGGCGCAGGCCACTTTCGACCACAGCGTCGAACGGCTGATGACGCGGCAGGCATTCGGCAGGAAGATCGCGCAGTTCCAGCACTGGCAGTTCAAGCTGGCCGAGCGCGCCACCGAGATCGAGAATGCGCGCAACCTGTACATGAAGGCCGCCCTGCGCATGGATTCGGGCGAGGCCTTTCCGGAGCCCGAGGCCGC
Organism: Variovorax sp. J22R115; assembly: GCF_030317005.1. NCBI lineage: Bacteria > Pseudomonadati > Pseudomonadota > Betaproteobacteria > Burkholderiales > Comamonadaceae > Variovorax > Variovorax sp. J22R115. The sequence goes on from NZ_JASZYM010000019.1 coordinate 22,516, forward strand.
CATGGCCAAGTGGTATGCGACCAACCTCGCTGCTGAGTTCGCGCGCGACGGCGTCCAGATCTTCGGCGGCTATGGCTTCATGGCGGAGCTGGCGGCCGACGGCTCGCACTATCGCGTGGAGGAAATCTACCGCGATTGCAAGATCGCAGAGATCTATGAAGGCACCAACGAGATCCAGAAGCTGGTGATCGCCCGGGCGATCTTCGGCAAGGAAATCACGGGGTGAGGGAGCAACACATGTACCAACAGAATGTCGTCATCATCAGCTGCGCCATCACCGGCGCGATCCACACGCCTTCGATGTCGCCGTACCTGCCGGTGACGCCAGAAGAAATCGCGGAGTCTTCGATCGCGGCGGCAAAGGCAGGCGCCGCCATCATCCACCTGCATGCCCGTGACCCGGTGACCGGCAAACCGGACCAGCGCCCTGAGGCTTTCACGCCCTTTCTGGGGCGCATCAAGGGCGAGTGCGATGCAGTGGTCAACCTGACCACCGGCGGCTCGCCGTACATGTCGGTGCAGGAACGCATCCGCCCGGCCACCGTCCTGCAGCCCGAGGTCGCCTCGATGAATATGGGTTCGATGGGGTTCGGCCTGTTCCCAATGCTGGATCGCTTCAAGGAATTCAAGCACGACTGGGAGCGCTCGTACCTGGAGGGCAGCAAGGACCTGGTCTTTCGCAACACCTACGGCGACATCGAGACCTCGCTGCGGGAACTGTCGGCCAGCGGCACGCGCTTCGAGTTCGAGTGCTACGACACCTCGCATCTCTACAACCTGGCCCACTTCATCGATCGCGGGCTCATCAAGCCGCCCTTCTTCGTCCAGACCGTGTTCGGCATCCTGGGCGGCATCGGCGCACACCCGGACGACGTCATGCACATGAAGCGCACTGCGGATCGCCTGTTCGGCAACGACTACCGATGGTCGGTGCTCGGCGCGGGCCGCAATCAGATGAAGGTGGCGGCCATGGCTGCGTCGATGGGGGGCGATGTGCGCGTCGGACTGGAAGACAGCCTGTGGATCGCTCCAGGAAAGCTGGCCGAGTCGAACGCACAGCAGGTGCGCAAGGTCCGCGAGATCCTGGAAGGGCTTGGCCTGCAGATCGCGACGCCAGCGCAGGCGCGCGAGATTCTTTCGCTCAAGGGCGCTGAGAACGTCGGGTTCTGAGCCGGCCCGCCCGACAGGTCTTACCTACTCACGAGGTACCGGATGAACGAAGAGAAGAGACTGCGTGCGGCCCGCCTGGCCGGCAAGGTCGCCCTGGTCACCGGCGCCGGCCCTGGCCTGGGCGGCGTGATCGCAGAGGCGATGGCCGACGAGGGCGCGCAGCTGGTGCTGTGCAACATCGACCAGGGGGCGCTGCAATACACGCAGTCTCGGCTCGAGGCACAGGGTGTGCAATGCCTCGCGCTGCGCTGCGATGTCTCCGATAGCGCCGCCGTCGACGCGATGTTCGCGCAGGCTGTGCAGCGCTTCGGCACGGTCGACATCCTGGTCAACAACGCCGCGCGCGTGCCCAATGCGCCCGCCGAGGAGGCACGGCGCAATCTACACCAGCAATACGTGACGACGCCGATGCCGCGCCAGTCGCTGGGCATCGTGTCTTCGCTGTCCGACGACGATTGGCTCAAATGGTGGGGAGTCAACATGCACGGCGTGTTCTTTTGCACCCGGGCAGCGCTGCGTCTCATGGAGCCACGGCGCTCGGGCAAGATCATCAACATCGCCTCGATCGCCGGGCTGGGCGCTGGCAGCACGCACAGCCCCGGCTACTCGGCGACCAAGGCCGGCGTCGTCAGCCTGACCAAGACCAGCGCGCTGGATGTCGCCGGCGCCAACATCTACGTGAATGCCATCGCCTGCGGCGGCATCCTGACGCCGCCGTTGGAGGACTATCTCGCGCGTGCCAGCGAAGAGCAGAGGAACCGCGTGAACCAGTTGATCCCGCTCGGGCGAGTCGGACGGCCTGAGGAATACGCCTCGCTCGCGGTGTACCTTGCCTCGGACGAACACTACCTGGTCGGGCAGGTGATCAGCCCCAACGGCGGCATGATCATCTGATTTCCTCAGGCGAACGGAACATTTTCATGAGAGCGCTGACGGTTGCAGCCGCCGCTGCCGATCTAGCCATCTTGGAGTGGATCGCACAGGCCGTATCGCTATCCGCGCGCGAGAGGCAACGTCAGAATGTCGCCCTGAAGCAGTCATGAGTTTTAGATGCGCGAGCGGCAGCTGAGGGCCCCATCACGGTACGTCAGCAGCGACCGCTGTCCGACGGGTCCGCAGCAGCGTTTGCCGCCCTTCCCTACCGCTAGACGAACTCCCGCTGTGATGCCGATTCCGGTCATCAAGTTGCCAAGGAAATCCCGTATCAACGACCGGTCCCAAGTTATTTGAGACATCGCCCGAGTCCCACCCTCTCACCGACTGCACCAACTCTGTTTACTCTCGAGGACCGCTTCGGGCCCTACCCATCCAACTTTGGTGCGATGGTCGAAGCGCTCGCGGCTTTCTATGCTGGCGCTGCAGCGATGCCGCTGGTCCCGTGAAAGGCTGCTCCGTGAGCACTCAAACTCGAACTCGACACCTGGCCGTAGCGATGTGCCTGTGCACCGTGCGGACGGCACGCGCCTGGTTCGGCATCCTCGCGTTGGCCTGTTCCGCTCTCGCCGCCGCGCAGGAGGCGCCCGCCTTCACGCGCGAGCAGCTCGATCAGATGATGGCGCCGATCGCGCTGTATCCCGATTCGCTGCTGTCGCAGGTGCTGATGGCCGCGACCTACCCGGCCGACGTGGCCGCTGCCGCGAAATGGTCGAAGGCCAACCCCAGCCAGAAGGGCGACGCCGCCGTGAAGGCGGTGCAGAGCCAGTCCTGGGACCCGAGCGTGCAATCGCTGGTTGCCTTCCCCCAGGTGCTCCAGACGATGGGCGACCAGCCCGACTGGGTTCAGAAACTCGGCGATGCCTTCCTCGCCTCGTCGAAGGATGTCCTCGACGCGGCCCAGCGGCTTCGCACCCAGGCCCAGCGCACGGGGAATCTCAAGAGCACGCCGGAGCAGAGGGTGTCGGTGGAACAGGAGCCGCAGACCCAGCAGACCGTGATCAAGATCGAGCCGGCGAACCCGCAGACCGTCTACGTGCCGGCCTACAACCCCGCCGTCGTGTACGGCACATGGCCCTACCCCGCCTACCCGCCCTACTACTACCCGCCGCCGGTCGGCTGGTACCCGGGCTCCGCCCTAGCCACGGGCATCGCCTTCGGCGTCGGCGTCGCGGCGGTGGGCGCGCTCTGGGGCAATTGCAACTGGGGCGGCGGCAACGTCAATATCAACACCAACCGCTACAACAGCATCAATACCAATCGGCAGATCGCGGCCAATCAGAGCAACTGGCAGCACAACGCGGCCAATCGCAAGGGCGTGCCCTACCGTGACGCGCGCAGCCAGCAGCAGTTCGAACGCGGCGTGGGCGGCGCGGATCAACGCGCGGACTTCCGTGGCCGCGACGGCGAGCGTGATGCGCAGCGCCAACAGGCCCAGTCATCGTTGCAGCAACGCGGCATGGACCCGGGCGCGGGACGCGAGAACCTGCGCAACGACCCGGCCACGCGAGACCGCGCACAGCGGGCCGCGGAGGGCGCCGGCCGCGACCGTGCGGGCGCTGGGGATCGTGGCGGCGCGGGCGGCAATGTCGGCGGCGGTGATCGTGGCGGCGCAGGCAGCAACTTCGCCGGTGGCGACCGCGGCGGTAGCGATCGCGGCGGCGGTGTTCGCGGCGGCGCAGGCGGCAATTTCGGCCAGACCGACCGCGGATCGGCACAACCGGTGCAGCACCGCGGTGCCAGCGACAACGCGCTGCGCGGAGCGGGCACTGCCTCGGACACCCGCCAGCAGATGGACCGCGGCGCAGCGAGCCGGCAATCGGCGGGCGCGGGAGGTGGCCACGCCCGCAGCGGTGGGGGTGGGGGTGGCGGCGCCCGAGCGGGCGGCGGTGGTGGTGGTCGTGGCGGCGGTGGTCGCCGCTAGCACGAGGAGCACGCCATGCCCCTCTCATCGTTCACCGGAATCCACACCATGCCCTATGCACTTCGGCTTCTTGCCGCGATGGCCATCACCGCCGCGGCGCTCGCTTGCGCGCCCGCTTGGGCCCAGCGCGTCTACCCGACCCCGGAGGCCGCGGCGCAGGCATTCACCGATGCCATCGCGAGCAACGACCTTGCCGCGCTGCACATCGTGCTCGGCCCGGAATGGCGGCGCTTCGTGCCGCCCGGGGAACTCGATCGCGAAGACATCTACGCCTTCCTCGAAGCCTCGTCGCGCAAGCACGGCATCGTTGCGGAAGGCAATGGCAGGGCCCTGCTGGCCGCAGGCGAAGGCGACTGGACGCTGCCCATCCCCATCGTGAAGGGCGGCGGCGGATGGCGCTTCGATCCGCGCGCCGGCGCCGACATGATGCAAACCCGCCGCATCGGCCGCAACGAGTTCGCGGCCATGCAGGCGGCGCTGGCGTATTTCGATGCGCAGCGGGAGTATGCGCGGACCGATCACGACGGCAACGGCGTGCTCGAATATGCGCAGAAGATCGCCAGCACACCCGGCCGGCGCGACGGCCTCTACTGGCCCGACGAGGCGGGCCAGCCACTGAGCCCGCTGGGCCCGATCTACGGCGGTTCGAAGCCCGGGCTGGGCTACCACGGCTACCTGTTCAAGATCCTCAAGGCGCAAGGGCCGAACGCTCCCGGGGGCACGTACGACTACATGATCGGCAACCGCATGCGAAGCGGCTTCGCGCTGGTCGCCTGGCCCGCGCGCTACGGTGAGTCGGGCGTGATGACCTTCATGGTGAACCACGAGGGCATCGTGTACGAGAAGGATCTCGGAGCCGGAACCGACGCAACAGCGCGTGCGATGAAGCGATTCGATCCTGATGCGAGTTGGCGAAAGGCGCCGGTGCCGGGAATTTGACGAGTTGGGGTTGGGCGTCGTTGATGATGGATCCGGGGGACGATGACAATCAACACTCCCGGGAATGCACCGCCGCCCTCGACCGCTGAAACTGGCACCATCCACATCAAGGAATCGGATGTGTTGCTCCCCTGCCTCGACTCAAGGCGTCATGGAACAACCTCCTGACTCTTCGCACCGAGCCAACAGCGATGTCAACAACAGACCGAAACAATCATTCACAGGCTTCGGCAGGAATCGGACGCTCACCGCCGATGAGGCGATCATCCCCATAGCACGACGACTTCCCAGTAGCACGACAGTGGCGACCAATCGGTTGATTTCGGCCATGAAACCCCTTCTCCAGGAAATCCGTCGAAGCCCGCTGCTCTGGCTCCTGGTCTTTGTCCCGGTGGTGTTCGTGACCGCGAAGCTCAAGCCCGAAGCGCACACAGTGCTCTTCGTGCTGTCCGTGCTCGCCATCGTGCCGCTCGCTGCGCTGCTGAGCCACGCCACCGAATCCGTCGCGGCCAAGACCGGCGACGCCGCGGGCGGACTGCTCAACGCCACACTGGGAAACCTGACCGAACTGGTCATTGCGCTTACTGCCTTGAGGGCAGGACAGATCATGTTGGTGAAGGCGTCCATTGCCGGCGCGATCGTGACCAATACGCTCTTCATGCTGGGCGCGTCGTTCCTGCTCGGCGGACTCAAGCACCACGTTCAGGAATTCAACCGGGTCAGCGCCCGCATGCAGGCAGGCCTGCTCTTCCTGGCCACGGTCGCATTGCTGATCCCTTCAGCGATGATCACGGTCGACTCGGCGCCTGCGTTTACGCAGACGCTGAGCGCGGGTCTGGCGGTGCTGCTCATGGTGGCCTACGCACTGGGCATGCTCTTCTCCCTGAAGACGCACCGCGAGTTGTTCGCCAGCGCGAAGCATGGTGATGATGGCGAACCGCCCTGGCCCATCGGGCTGGCCCTGGCCACCCTGGCCGGCGTGACCGTGCTCGTGGCGCTGGTCAGCGAAGTGTTCGTCGAGTCGGTTCAGAAGGCGGCCGAAGAATTCGGGATGACCCCGGCGTTTGTGGGTTTCATTGTTGTGTCGCTGGTCGGCGGTGCGGCGGAAATGAGTTCGGCCTTCTCCGGCGCGCGCAAGAACCGGCTGGACCTGAGCGTCGGCATCGCCTTGGGTAGCGCGTCGCAGATCGCGCTGTTCGTGGCGCCGGCGCTGATACTCCTGAGCTATTTCATCGCGCCGACGCCCATGGACCTTCAGTTCTGGCCGGGCGCCGTGGTGATGGTGATCATCGCCACCCTCACGGCGGTGCTGGTCACGAACAGTGGGCGCTCGGCGTGGTTCGTCGGCGTGCTGATACTGATGGTTTATGTGATCTTCGCGATGACGCTCTACCTGATGCCACCCAGGGCGATGGCATGAGTGAGCAGTCGGGCAACTTCGTCCAGGTGCCAGCGAGGCACGACACTACCTGCCTGGAAGATCAGAAGGCATGTCGGATTCCCACGTCGTACCCGATTGACTTGCTCGGCACCGCGGCGCCGGGGCCGCCGGGGATCGTGCCCGTGTAGAAGGCGGGTGCGCCGGTGACCGCCAGCCCGGCGCCATCCTTGTTGCTCACGTAGGCGACGGTGGAATACAGCGCGGTGCGCCTTGACAGGTTGTACACGTAGCCGAGGGCGAACTGATCGGATTTCGGATCGGGGTTCAGCCCGGCGATGTTCAGGTGCACGTTGTTGTACCTGACCAGCGAGTAGGCCGCACGGATCAGGCCGGCATCGACTGGAATGGTCACGCCCACCAGGCCGCCATTGGCACCAGGCTTCGTGACCCCGAACGGGGCGAACGTGTTGGTCGCCAGGTCGGTCTTCTGCTTGTTGTTCGAATACTCGCCGAACACTTTCACGGGCCCGAAGTCGTACGAAGCACCCAGGTTCCAGATATTCAGGGTGGTCGTGCTGCCCAGAAAGAAGTTGGAGCCGATGGTGCTCTTGCCGTAGGCCAGCGCGACGTCCAGGGGGCCGGTGGCGTAGCCGAAGCGACCGCCGATGTAGCAGCCGGCACGTGCGTCGTCGGCTACGGTCGCGAGCGCCGGGTTGGCGACGATCGCGGGGACGCCCGGAGGGGTCAGGCCGCCCGGATCGTAGCTGACCTTCTCATTCAAGGCGTACATGAACTGGCCGTAGAAGCCACCCAGGCTCGGAGGCAGGAAATAGCCGATCGAGTTCGAGGCACGAACGTAGTTGCGGTTCGACTGAAAGCCGCTGTTGGGCACGCCGAGGGCCGTGCCCCCGCTGGCGGTCGCGATCAGGCTGGTGCCCGCGCCGTTCGTGTTGAATGGATCGAAGACGCCGTCATTCCAGAATGTCGGGACATAGTCGCGCCCCAGACGCAGTTCACCGAGGATGCCGGACAGGCTCACCGTCGAACGACGATTGAAGTTCAGGCCCCCGCCGGTCGCCGCGCCACCGCCGTTGTCATTGGTCATGCCCGCTTCGAGCCAGAAGCTGGCGGCGATTCCGCCGCCGAGATCTTCGGTGCCACGGAAGCCCAGGCGGCTGGAGTTGTAGCCCCCGCTCGACAGCACCGTCTGGCTCTTGGTGATCGTCGTGCCGAGCGGCGTTTCGGACTGGCTCTTGTACCCGCTGACTGCGGCGTCGACGACTCCGAAGAGGGTGACCGATGACTGTGCCGAGGCCATGCCGGCAGCGGTCAGAGCCGCCAGGGCGATGAGGGTTTGCTTTTTCATATGAGATGTCTCCATCGAGAATTTGCTGAGGTGTGCTCGCTTTGTGTGTGCTGTCTTCACAGGCCCCAGCGCAGCAGGCCCAGCACGAGCGCTGCCAGGAAGACCGTCTCGCCCACCATCAGGACGATCGGCTTGAGGCCGACGGAGGCCAGCTCCTTGAGCTGTGTCTTCATTCCCAGAGCGCTGATGGCGATGACCAGGCACCAGCGCGAAAGGTCATTGGCGAATGTCTGCACCGACGGCGCGATCCAGCCGGTGCTGTTGAGGGCCGCAAGCACGATGAAGCCGACCGCGAACCAGGGCAGCAGGGGCGGGCGCTTGCCTCCCTGTTCACCGCCACGGCCACGACTGATCATCACCGCGCACACGATGACCGGCAACAGCATGGCCACCCGCATCAGCTTCACCACCGTGGCGGTATCTCCGGTCTGCTGCGACATCCCATAGCCGGCGCCCACGACCTGGGCCACGTCATGGATGGTTCCCCCCAGGAACATGCCGGCCTGCGTCGGGTCGAGGCCGAACAGCTGGACCACCATCGGGTACACGATCATGGCCATCGTCGACAAGGCCGAAACGCCAATGACCGTGAAGAGGGTCGCCCGTTCCTTCCCCGGGTGCGCCGGCAAGGCCGCCGCCAGGGCAAGTGCCGCCGAGGCCCCGCAAATGGCGGTCGCGCCGCCGGTGAGCAGCCCGAACAAGGTCTGGAATCCCATGGCGCGGGCGGCCAGCATGGCCACGAGAATGGTCAGGATGACCGAACCCACCACGAGCACCACCGGGTGCCATCCCAGCGCCGCGATCTGGGAGAACGTGAGGCGCATGCCCAGCAGCGCGACGCCGACGCGCAGCACCTCCCGCGATGTGAACTCGATGCCGGGCTTGCATTTGCCATCCGCGGAAAGGAAGTTCACGGCCATGCCGAGCAACAGCGCGAAAAGCATGACCGGTGCGTGGTAGTGATCGGCCAGGAAGGTGGCCGCCGCGGCCACCACGATGCTCATCAGGAGGCCCGGAACGAGCAGGTTGCTGCGTGCGCGCACGGAAGTGGCGAGTGTTGTCATGGCAAGAGTCTTCAGGAATGGCGGCGCGGATGCCGATTCGGATGTGCGTGGGTGTCGAACGGCCAGCTTCAGATCGTTGAGGCGGCCGCGGCCTCGCACGCCTCGCCCATGGCTTCGAGCAGCACACCTTGCGGCTGTGCACCGCGGAGTGAAATCTGTCGGTTGAAAACGAGGAGTGGCACGCTCGAGACGCGGTTCTGTTCGGGAAAGCGATGTTCGTGATCCAGCCACGCCCTCCACGCGGCCGGGTCAATCTCGTGGCGACTGCCGATGGCCAGCAGGCTGTCTTCGTCACCAAGGTCCGCGCCTTGTTGGAAATACCCCTCCAGGAGCGCGTCCAGGAGGGCGTTCAGCATCTCGGGCGACAGTTTCTCTGTGCCGTAGGCCAGCATCTGGTGCGCGAGTCGCGTGTTCGGAAAGCGGCGAATCCGCTCGAAGTGCACCTCGGTGCCTGCGCGCCTGGCGGCGGCCCGAACCTGTGCCTGCCGGGCATGCACGGCGTCGATGCTTCCCAGGCGCTGCCGATAGAACGCTTCGAAGTCCAAGCCCTCCACGGGCAGGTCCGGGAACAGTTGCACAGAGCGCCAGTGCACTTGCACCGCAGGGTTGCCAGGGACATTGGTGAACTCCGCCACTGCCCGATCCAGTTGTCTCTTGCCGATCAGGCACCAGGGACAGACCAGGTCAAGGTAGAAGTCGATGTGGAGCGCGTGTGTCATATGCGGCTTTTCAGGGTGCGACGGCGAGCGCCACGTTGGAAACTTTGGCAACGTCGGCGTCATAGCTGCGCGCGGACCAGATGAAAGCCGCGGCGGCCAGCACGCTGAAGCAGGGCACGATCGCCATCGCCTGCTGAAGGCCCCATTGGTCCGACAGCACGCCCACCAGGAAGGGGCCGACAGCCAGGCCGAACAGGTTCTGGAACAGCGACAGCACGGCCGAGCCCGTGGAACGCACGCCAGGGTGAATCACGTCGATGACTACACCCGACACCACGCCCACGGTGCAGGTCATGAAGAAGCCGCCCAGCAGCACCAGCTTGAATTGCGTCTCTCCGGGCTCGGTACCCGCGAAGGCCACGAGGAAAATCGCCAGGGTGACCAGGCACAGGACGGCCAGGGCAGGAAGCTTGTTGCGGGGACGGCGCAGCGCCAACCGGTCCACCACGTAGCCCCAGAACACGGAGCCCACCGCGCCGACGAGCACCACCATCGCGGCCTGCTTGCCCGCAGCGTCTGGCGCGATGCCCTGGAAGCGGTTGAGGTAGCTCGGCAGCCACGACCACACGGCGGAGACCACGATGAGCTGCATGGCAGAGCCCACGCAGACCCACAGCATGGTGCGCGTTCGCGCCAGGGCGCCGAAGATGTGCTTGAGCGTGGCGCCGAGCGACTGGGTAACCTTGTCCAGCCGAGGTGTGAGGGCCACGGTCTTGTAGTCCCGCACGAGCAGGTACAGCAGTGCCATCACGAGGCCTGGCACGCCGACCACGCCGAACGCAGCCCGCCAACCCCACTTGGCCGCAATCATGCCCCCGAGCACCACGCCGAGCACGGAGCCCAGCGATGCCGCCGCGAAGAAGGCGCCCAGCAGCGCCCCGCGCAGGCGCTTGGGAAACAGCGTCGAGATCAATGCCGCGCCGACCGAGCCGTAGCCGGTCTCGCCGGCACCCACCACCGCACGCGCCGCAAACAGCTGGCCGAAATTGTTGGTGAACATGCAGGAGATGCTGGCCAGGCTCCAGACGCTCGCCATCACGAAGATGCTCTTCACGCGGCTCACCCGGTCGGCCAGCAGCGCCACGGGGATCCCGCCGATCGCCACCACGATCGAGATGATGGAAACCAGCGCGCCAAGCTGCTTGTCGCTCAGATTCCATTCGCTCTTGATATGCGGAAAGAGCGAGACGATGACCTGCCGGTCGATGTAGTCGAACAGCATCAGGCCGAAGGTCATCGCGAAGGCGAACCAGGCCTGTCGCCTGCTGGTGAGGTAGTCGTCCTTGCGCGAGGGCAAGGCGACTCCTGCCATTGTCATGGTCATGGCTTGTCTCTTGGATCGTTTTTTGAGTGTCTCGGCGACGGCTAGGCGTGCGACGCCGCCTTGCGCAGGAAGCCCTGCTGGCCGCCGTTGCGGTTGGGCGCAAAGCCGTTGGCCAGCAGGCTTTCTTCCACCGTGTCGTAGAAGACGCCGATCCTGCTGATCTCGCGCGCCTGTTGGGCGGTCGCGATCGGGCGGCCGAACTCGCGCGAGATGCGCACCAACTGCTCGACCTGCGCGACCGTGCCGATCTTCGCGGTGCGCGACTGGTTCCAGAGGTTGTCCTCGGTGCCCGTGCGCACGTGCAGGCCCATGGCAATGCCCATCATGTTGACCGGCAGCACGTTGAGCACCGAGCTTTCCACGGTCAGTACCGCGCCGTCCGGCGCTGCACGCACGAAGTTCGCCAGGTTGTAGATGTTCGGTGCGTCCATGCCGCCGCCGATCGCCACCCAGTTCATGACCAGCGGGCCCTTGTAGATGCCGCGCCGCATCAAGCGCTCGACCGACTCGAAGCTGTTGATGTTGTAGCACTGGAAGGCGCTCTGGATGCCGGCCTTGGTGAGGCGGCGGATGTGCTCCTCGGCCCACCCGGGCTGGGCCGGCACCGTCATCTCCTTGTAGGCATTGAAGACGTCCGGGTCTTCCATCGAGGTGCCCTTGATGTCCCGGATGTCGAACTGCTCGAGGATGTTCATTTGCGACGTGTTGATCGTCACCGTGACCTGGTCGGGCTTGGGATCGAGCTCGGCCAGCATGTGGCGCGTGTCGTCGGAGAGCCACTTCGCTGCCGCACCGTCGGTCTCGGGCGCGAAGCTGATGGAGCCGCCCACCTGGATGATCATTTCGGGCACGCGGGCACGCACGCCGGCGATCAGTTCGTTGAACTTGGACAGGCGCTTGCTGCCCTTGCCGTCGAGTTCGCGCACGTGCAGGTGCAGCACCGTCGCGCCGGCGTTGTAGCAATCCACGGCCTTCTGGATCTGCGCTTCCATCGTGACCGGGATGTCCTCGGGAAAGTCGGAGGGCATCCAAGACGGTGCATAGGGCGCCGCGGTGATGATCAGCGGCTGCTGGTTTTCGGGGAACAGGGATCCATCGAGGAAGTTCATGGTGTGTCTCGCTGAAAAGTTGTGGAAAGGTGATGAGGGCGGGTGCGAAGTGGCTTCAGAAGGGCTTGTCGCCCACGATGGCAGCGCGTTCCATCTTGCGGTGGCAAGGCGGGTAGTCCATGACCGCGTAGTGCTGGGTGCTGCGGTTGTCCCAGATCGCGATGCTGTTGGGCTTCCAGCGCCAGCGCACCTGGTATTCGGGGATGTTCGCCTGGGCGATCAGATACTTCAGCAGGTCGACGCCGGTCTGGTTGTAGTCCTGGCCGTAGCGCACGTTCTTCTTGTTGTGGAAGTTGACGAAGTGCGTCGTGAAGGCGTTGACGAAAAGCACCTTCTCCTTCGTCTCGGGGTGCGTGCGCACCACGGGGTGTTCGGCGTCCGGGTACTGGGCCCTCATGGCCAGGCGCTTCTCCCGCGGCATTGCCGCGGCGAAGGAACTGTTGAAACTGTGATTGGCCCACAGGTCGGCGATCTGCGCCTTGACGTCGTCGGGCAGCTTCTCGTAGGCCATGACCATGTTGGCCCACATCGTGTCGCCGCCGACCGGCGGGCATTCGACGCAGCGCAGCACGGCGCCCAGCGAGGGCGCCTCGCGCCATGTGCCGTCGGTGTGCCAGGCATTCTCATACCGGTCGGCCGGGCTGTCCGGGTCCTTGTAGATCTGGACCAGGCCCGGCGCATCCGGATGGGTGGGCACCATCGGATGGGTTTCCAGTTGCCCGAGCCGCGATGCGAAGTCCACGTGGGCCTGGCGCGAGATGTCCTGGTCGCGCAGGAAGAGCACACGGTGCTTCAGCAGGGCTTCGTAGACCTCGTTGAACAGGCCGTTGTCGTAGGCGGCATCCTCCAGGCTCACATCGAGCAATTCGGCGCCGATGCTGCAGGTCAGTTGTTCGATTCTCATGAAATTGTCTCCAGTGGGTTTGTGCTTCTCAGACGACGAAGATCGAGGAACCCGTCGTCTTGCGCGATTCCAGGTCTCGGTGGGCTTGCACGGCGTCTTGCAGGGCGTAGTGCTGATTGATCTCGATCCTGATGCGGCCCGCCGCCACGTGACCGAAGACCTCGTCCGCCAGTTGCGCCTTCTCGACAGGGTCCGCGATGTAGTCGGCCAGCGCCGGCCGGGTCAGGTGCAGGGATCCCTTCACGGCCAGCAGCTGCGGCCCGAAGGGTGCAACCGGGCCGCTGGCCGTGCCGACGCAGACCATCAGGCCGCGGCGCTTGAGCGAATCGAGCGAGGCCATGAACGTGCTCTGGCCGACGCTGTCGAACACCACGTTCACGCCCACGCCATCGGTGATCTCGCGCACGCGCCGGGCCACGTCTTCATGGCTGTAGTTGATGGTGTATGCGCAGCCGTGCGAACGGGCCATCTCTGCCTTTTCTTCGGTCGAAACCGTGCCGATGACCGTGATGCCCAGCAGCCTGGCCCATTGCGCGACGATCAGGCCGACACCCCCCGCCGCGGCGTGCAGCAGCAGGGTGTCGCCCTGCTTGAACGGGTAGATGCGGCGCATCAGGTAGGCGCTGGTCAGGCCGCGCATCGTCATGGCGGCGGCGGTTTCGAACGCGATGGTCTCCGGCAGACGGATCAGGGGCGCAGCCGAGATCAGCCTTTCGGTGCTGTACGCACCCAACGTGTCGATGAACCCCGTGTAGGTGACGCGATCGCCGACCGCCAGATGGGCCACGCCCTCGCCCACTTCCTGCACGACCCCGGCCGCCTCGACGCCGAGGCCGCTGGGCATGGGCACGGGATAGGTGCCGTCGCGAAAATAGGTGTCGGCGTAGTTGAGGCCGACAGCCACATGGCGCAGCCGCACCTGGCCCGGGCCGGGGCGGCCCACCTCGATGTCCTCGCAACGAAGGACTTCCGGTCCACCGGTCTGCGCGAGTCGTATTGCCTTTGCCATTCATGTCTCCTGCTTGGATTGCGTGGGATCAACTTTAGGGATCGCGAGGCCAAGACGCCGTGCAACTTGCGCCATCGATTTCGCATTCCGTGCCAGAATTTGCCGAGGCCGTATTGCCCCGTCCCACCATGGTTCCGCTCGTTCGTGCCGCAGCCCTGACCAACTATCTGGAGGTCGCCAACAGCCTCGGTTTCAACCCCACGGAGGCACTTCGGCGTGCGGGCCTGAGCCAGGCCATGCTCAAGGACCCCGAGCAACGGATCCCGACGGATGCGGCGGTCGCCTTGCTGGAAGAGTCGGCCGCGTCTTGCGGATGCATGGACTTCGGTCTGCGCATGGCAGAGTCGCGGCAGCTGTCGCACTTCGGAGCCATCAGCCTGCTGATCAGTCATCAGCCCACGTTGCGGGATGCCCTGGTCACCACCATCGACTACCGGCACCTTCTCAACGAAAGCCTGGCAACGCAGATCGAGGAGGCGGGGAGGATCGTGATCGTTCGGCTCGAGGTGGTGGCCCACGTGCCCGCGCGTCAGGCCACGGAACTGGCCATCGGCGTGTTGTTCCGAATGTGTGCGGCCCTCATGGGGGCGCGGTGGCAACCTGACAGCGTGAACTTCACCCATGCGGCCCCGAGTGATCTGCGATTGCATCGCCGCGTGTTCGCCTGCAGATTGGAATTCGACAGCGACTTCAGTGGCATCGTCATTCCTGCCGCGGACCTGGATGCACCCAACCCGTCTGCCGATCCGGCCATGGCCCGCTATGCAAGGCAGTTCATCGAAACCCTGCCTCGGGCAAGCGGCAACAAGATCATGGTGGAGGTGCGTCGAGCGATCTACCTGACACTGCCCATGGGGCGCGCCACCAGCGAGTGCGTGGCGCAAGGTCTCGGGCTGAGCGTGCGTTCGATGCAGCGCCAGCTGGACGAAGCAGGAGCAACCTTCACCTCACTGGTCAATGAAGTGCGCTGCGAACTGGCTCCCCGGTACATCGACAACTCCAGGTACAGCCTGCATCAGGTATCGGAGTTGCTTGGCTACAGCACGCAGGGCTCTTTCACGCGCTGGTTCACCACCCAGTTTCACCAGGTTCCATCGGCATGGCGTGAGAGCCACGCGGCGAAGGCGTGAACCCCTGCCCCGTCTCGAAGCGATCGAGAGGGGGGTGGTCCAGGTTCCTCAAACGATGTTTCGCAGCTCGCGCCTGAGGATCTTGCCCACCGTGGACTTGGGAAGGGCTTCGACGATGGAAACGGCCTTGGGCACCTTGTAGCCCGTCAGGGATTCTCTGCAGTGCTTGATGACGGCCTGCTCGGTCGGCCCGGCACCAGGTGCCTTCACCACGAACAGACGCAGCGCCTCGCCGGTCTTCTCGTCGGGTACGCCCACGCAGGCGCACTCGGCGACGCCAGGGCACGCAGTCGCCACAGCTTCGATCTCGTTCGGGTAGACGTTGAATCCCGAGACGATGATCATGTCCTTGATGCGGTCCACGATCTTGAGGAATCCGCGCGCGTCGAACACGCCGACGTCGCCTGTGCGGAAGTACCCATCCGGCGTGAAGGCTGCGTCGTTGGCGTCGGGCTTCTGCCAATAGCCGCTCATGACCTGCGGGCCCTTGGCGCAGATCTCTCCGGAATGGCCGAGGGGCACCTCGTTGCCCTTGTCGTCGATGAGCTTGATGTCCGTCGATGGCAGAGGCAGCCCCGTCGTGCCGGTGAATTCGGCGACGAACGGAGGATTGATGGACAGGATCGGGCTGGTTTCCGACAGTCCGTAGCCCTCCAGAATGAAGCATCCGGTGACTTCCTTCCAGCGCTCGGACGTGGCGCCGACCACGGCGGCTCCTCCGCCAACTGACAGGCGCAGCTGCGAGAAATCCACCTCCTTGAGGCGCGGATGCGCGGCCAGGCCGGCATAGAGCGTGTTGACGCCGGTGAAGACCGTCGGACGCGACTGCTTGAAGGTGTCGATCAATCCGTCCATGTCACGCGGATTCGCGACCAGCCAGTTCTCCGCCCCGATCGAGAAGTAGCTGATCAGGTTCACCATCAACGCGAAGATGTGATACAGCGGCAAGGCCGTCACCACCACCTCCTCGCCGGGCCGGGTGGTCTCCCGCATGAAGGCCTTGTACTGCTCGGTGTTGGCCACCAGGTTGCGATGCGAGAGACACGCACCCTTGGACACGCCGGTGGTGCCACCGGTGTACTGCAGGAACAGGAGATCGTCGCCGGTCAACGACGGGGCGCGGTAGTCCGTGGGCTTGTCTTCGGCCAGGATGTCCGCCAGGGCCAGCGTGCGGGTCAGGCGCGAATCGGCCGCAGGCCCCGGAACCGCCCCCGCCAGTGCGTCGCCCGGACTCACCGTGATGACCTGGGTGACGGCCGTTTGCGCGATCACTTCGGCCAGTGTCGAAGTGGACCCGTTGAACACGACGACGGTCTTCACGCCCGCATCATTGAGCTGATGGGCGAGCTCCCGGGGCGTGTACAGCGGGTTCACATTGACCTGCACCGCACCCACACGGGCAATCCCCATGAACACCACCGGGAAGGCCGCCAGATTGGGCATCATGACCGCGATGCGATCGCCCTTGGACGCGCCGAGTTCACGCTGCAGAAAGCTGGCGAAGCGTGCCGACAGCCGGTCGACGTCACCGTAGCTCAGTCCTTGTCCGAACGAGTGGAACGCCGTCTTGTCGGCATATCGGTCCATGGCCTCTTCCAGCAACGCAACGATCGAGCTGTAGGCGTCGGGGTTGATCTGCGGCGGTACTTCGCCGTACGCGTGAAGCCAGGGTCGTTGGGTCATCTGTCTTGTCTCCGTAAATGTCATCGGGGGAAGTTGGGATGCAGGCGGGCGCCTGCGGCCTCGGGGCGGAAGCGAGCGCCACGACGAAGCAATCCTCGCGCAGGCGCGCGCGACGCGCTTCCCAATTGGCGACATCGACTTCGCTTTTGGCGCCACGACAGAAGGGCACGGCATGAAATGCGAAGGACCTGGCGCCGATTGCAAAGCACCCTGGCGCCCGCACTCCTACAGTCGAGTGAGGCCACCAACGGCCATACGCACTGATTCAAGGAGACTTCGTTGAGCTATCAAGCCCCTCTCAAGGACATGCTGTTCTGCATGACCGAACTCGCCGGCCTCGCCCAGGTCGCGACACTGCCCGGCTTCGAGGAAGCAGGCGTCGACACCGCGCAAGCGGTGCTGGAAGAATGCGCCCGCTTCAACGAAGGCGTCATCGCACCACTGAATCACGAGGGCGACAGGAACCCGTCAACATGGAAGGACGGCGCCGTGACGACCACGCCCGGCTTCCCGGACGCCTACCGCCAATACGCCGAGGGCGGCTGGCAAGGGCTCCAGCACCCCGTCGTCCACGGCGGCCAGGACCTGCCGAAGACGATCGGGGCTGCGTGCATCGAAATCAACAACAGCGCCAATCTCAGTTTCGCGCTATGCCCGTTGCTGACCGACGGCGCGATCGAGGCGCTGCTGACCGCCGGCTCCGATGAGCTGAAACAGACCTACCTGCCTGCGATGATCGAAGGCCGCTGGACCGGCACCATGAACCTGACCGAGCCGCAGGCTGGCAGCGATCTGGCCCTGGTGCGCAGCCGCGCCGAACCGCAGCCCGACGGCAGCTACAAGGTGTTCGGCACCAAGATCTTCATCACCTACGGCGAGCACGACATGGCGGAGAACATCGTGCACCTCGTGCTGGCGCGCGTCAGCGGTGCGCCCGAGGGCGTGAAGGGCATCAGCCTGTTCGTGGTGCCGAAGTTCCTCGTCAACAAGGACGGTTCGCTGGGTGAGCGCAACGACGTCGAGTGCGTCAGCATCGAGCACAAGCTCGGCATCAAGGCCAGTCCGACGGCCGTGCTGCAGTTCGGCGACGGCACGGCGGCGAGCATTGCGGACAGCGCCGGACCCGGCGCAGTGGGCTACCTGGTCGGCGAGGAGAACCGCGGCCTCGAATACATGTTCATCATGATGAACGCCGCACGCTATGCCGTGGGCGTGCAAGGCATTGCGGTGGCCGAGCGTGCGTACCAGAAGGCCGCTGCATACGCCAAGGATCGGGTGCAGGGTCGACCGATGGACGGCTCGCTGCCCGGCGCTGCAGCCATCATCCACCACCCCGACGTGCGTCGGATGCTGTTGACGATGCGCGCGCTGACCGAGGGATGCCGCGCAATGGCTCTCACCGCTGCGGCGGCCTACGACACTGCGCACGCGCATCCTGACGGCGAAACACGCCAAGGTGCCCGGGCCTTCTACGAATTCATGGTGCCGCTGATCAAGGGCTACAGCACGGAGATGAGCCTGGAGGTGACGTCGCTGGGGGTGCAGGTGCACGGCGGCATGGGGTTCATCGAGGAGACAGGTGCGGCGCAGTACTACCGTGACGCCAAGATCCTGACGATCTACGAAGGCACCACGGCGATCCAGGCCAACGACCTCGTCGGCCGCAAGACCGTGCGCGACGGGGGCGCCGTCGCGAAGGTGATCGCCAGCGAGATCGAGGCCACCGAAGCAACGCTGCGACAGAGCGACAGCGCGGCTGCGCATTCGGTGGCCGGCCGCCTAGCCTTGGCCCGGAAGGCCTTCCTCGACGTGGTCGAGTTCATCGTCGCCCGCGGCAGGACCGACCCCAACGCCGTGTACGCCGGGTCGGTGCCCTACCTGATGCTCGCCGGCAACCTGATGGCGGGCTGGCAACTCGGCCGCGCACTGCTGGCGGCCCAGTCCCGGCGCGACGCCGGAGACGACGTCGAGTTCATGCGCCAGAAGATCGCTGTCGCACACTTCTACGCCGAGCATCTGCTGACGCGAGTGCCGGGGTTGCGCGACAGCATCGTCGAGGGAGCGATTTCGGCAAACGCGCTGGGGTCGGACGCGTTCTGATGATCGTTCGCACGCGATTTAGTCCTGACTATCCGTTTCCACGCGCGATCTGTCCGCCGTTGCCGAGTTCGGATTTCCTCGTCGATGTCGGCCCAGGCAACGCCGCGCTCACCGGCGGGCCGAGCAATGCGAGGCCCGGCCGAGTGCAGCGCGTTGTTAGCGACATGACCCACCTCCGAGTCAGCGCGCGCGCCGGTAGTGCATGGCGACCGCGCCGCTGCGGAGCGCCTTCGCCGAGATCAACTCGAGCCGTCGAGTGCTGGGCAGCCCGCTCTCGTACAGGGTCGGGCCGTGGCCGGCAATCCTGGGGTGGAGGAGCAACTTGTACTCGTCGATCAGCTCCAGCCGGTCCAACTCGGTCGCGAGCTTGCCACTACCGAGGAGCACGCCGTCCGGGGTCGCGTCCTTGAGCTTCTGTATGCCCGTGCGCAGGTCGCCGGCGATGTGGTGGCTGTTGGTCCACGGGAAGTCCTTTCGCGTCGAGGACACCACGTACTTCGGCTTGGCCTCCAGCTTGACCGCCCACTCGCGCATCGCGGGCGGTGCCTCCGCGTCGCCGCGGGCGACCGCTGGCCAGTAGCTCTCCATCATCTCGTAGGTGACGCGGCCCCACAGCATCGCCCCGCCCTCGTCCATGAGGCGGGTGAAGAAGGCGTGCGTCTCGTCGTCGGCGATTCCTTCCTGGTGGTCGACGCAGCCGTCCAGGGTGACGTTGATACTGAAGGTCAAGAGACCCATGGTGTCCTCCGATCGAGATACGCGACGAGCCGCTCGCCGCCTGGCTCCAAGGGCACGAGCCCAATTCGCGAGGTGCTCACCCTGTGTCGCCTAACTACCAGTTTATCCAGCACGTCGTGCCGCATAACTCCGCCGACTGTTGCTTAACCAAGTCGGCGCAATTCACGATAAGGCCTTGTGCGGCAAAGAAAATCCGCCCGGCAGGCCGGAACTCAGCGCCATCAAATTGATGCAGAAAGCGGCGTCTATCGGGGCGACTCTGCCAGCAGCTCGAATCCGGCGCAACGATAGATATTCCCGGACAGCTACGTCGCAACCGCCTTGCTGGCTGCCGATACACGGCCGCTCGCGGGCGACGGCTCCTGGCCCGAGACCCGACGTTTGGCGCAGGCGTGCTGACCGGCAGCAACCGCTTCTATGAGGGCTGGAATGTCAAGGCCCTTCACGGCGGCCGATTGTCAAAACTGAGCGATCGAAGGTCGGGAACCGATGGAAGTCCGAGTGCGTGCCCGGACGAGCTATCCGTGCGGGTCCGTGAACCCGGCACCTCATGCTGCATGCGCGCCAGGCGCGCTGGCAGGTTCCCGCTTGGCGAGGCGCCCCATCTGCAGAACCGGTCACGACAGAGACGTGACCCTGCGTTTGCACGGGCGCTTCGATCTTCGATCATGATGTTCTTTTAGGCTCAATACGTGATGCGACGCCAGGGCATCAAGCTTGGACGACCTTCAGTTGCTGAATCAGCCGTTCGAGTTCACGATGCTCCCGGCGCTCGTCCTCGTCGCCCTTGCTGGGCTCGCGCAACACCGACCATACCCGCTCCCCGCGGTGGTGGCGCACCAGCATCGTCTGCAGCTTGTCGGCGTCGAGTCGATCGGTCTTGGCGCGTCGGGCTCGCCGGTTGACCTCGATACTCGCGGCGTCAACCACGATGTTGTCTACACCCAGTTGGCCAAGCCAGCGATGCAGCCACCAGCCGTCGCGGCCGGCCTCGTAGCACGTGTGCACGTGAGCCATGCGGGCGTCTTGAATCGCATGCCGGCTCGCACGATGCAGTCGGTCACTGCAACCCTGGTCGCCCGCAGCGATCCTGAATCGACTCACCGTATTGCGACCGTCGCCGACACCCAGCTTGCACTGCTTGTCGCCGAGTTCTAAGCTCATGTACAGGCATCGGGCTTGGCCATCTCCTGGCGCCGTAGCGCTGTCCGAGTGGTAGTCATTTCCATGCTCCTTGAAAGAGAACTGGAACTACTGTTCTACGCTTCCTCCAGCCCTCATAGCATCTGCCTAGGAGCCGCACGACGGCGGTTGTGGAGGACAGGGTAGGGCTCAAAGCTGAAGTTCGCCTTGCTCCGGAGCAGGCACTCATCGGCCACACCGGAGCCTGATCGATCGCCGTGGTGCAAGTCAAACCTGTCGTTTTGAATGGAGCGATGGAGCGATGGAGCGACCCAACTGCTATGGAAGCGTCCTGCGCGGAAGCTTGATGGTGAACACGCATCCCGTGCCAGGCACGTCCCGCACGGTCAAAAGACCCGCGTCCGCCTCGACATTGCGCCGTGCGATGGAAAGACCAAGCCCCAACCCGCTCTTGTCGTCACCGACCTGCTTGAAGGGCCGAAAGATGTTCGCGGTAGCTCCTGGTGGAAGCCCTCCGCAGTTGTCCCTTACATCGACCAGAACATGATCCCCCTTGGCGTAAGCGCTCAGCGTCACTTCCGAGCCAGGGTGGGTGAATTTGAATGCGTTCTGGAGCAGGTTCACCAAAGCCGCTAAGAGAAGCTCCCGATCCCCAGAAATGCCCAACGTGTCGTCGACATCTAGGACCGTAAAAGTGCAATGCTTGGCGCTCGCGTCGAGCGAAGCGGCATTCTTGGCGTCCGCCACAAACGATGCGAGCGAAAAAGCCTCCGCGTGCGGCGTTGCAGCTGCGCCTCTGACCTGCGATAGCGACATGTCGAGCAAGGCGGCCAGAGAAGCCAGGCTCCTTTTCAAGACGGCGCCGGTCGCACCACCGATTGGAACTTTCCCCGATTCCAGTGCCGCAAACGCAAGCGTTGCGGTGTGCAGGTAATTTCGGAACTCGTGAACCAGCACGCCGAGACGCTCGTTCTCATCAGAGGACTGCTGCAAAGCGACGCTCGCGTCACGCCAGACGCCGAACTCGGTAACCGCATCGGCAATGGCGTTGTCGAGACAACGATTCAAGGTGCGGAATTCATCAACGGAGAATGGGGCATCGCGCTCGACCGCAAGGTCTGTAATGGCTTGGCAAAGGTCGCCGTAGTCGTGCACCACCTGGTCGACGGTATAGCCAAGCCCCAAAAGCTCCTTTCCATGCGCAGCGGCGCTCAGGCCCATTTCGGACAACGCGGAATCACCACCAGCGGCACCGGAGATCCTGAAGCTCTTGTCAATTTCGCCGTTCTCCTGCGCTTCCAGCGTTCTCATCAACTGATCCAGGAAGATCGGAACGCCGTTGGCAAGCTGCTCTGCTGTCGCTGCCCGCCTGGGTCGCTGCGCGACCTTCTCCTTGCACCGCGCAATCAACTCTTCACGGTTGTTGAATAGGAATCGATGCATGTGGTCCTCCTACGCTGGCTGCCCCGGTCCGAGCTGGGGGGCAAAACTAGTGTTCACGAAACCTGGCAGTCCACCACATTTCGCGGCGTTCGCTACCGAACGTAACACGGTCGGGGAGTCTCGGTAAGGGGCGGACGATCGATTTCCTCATCGTAAGACCCCTGGGAAGGAAGATAAGTTCTGCAGCTGGCGCTGCATGCGCTGCTCTTCGGCACCGCTATGCACGGAACCAAATCTTGAAAGTCACATACATCGCATAGCCAAGGCCGAGCACCATCCACGCAATGTAAAACACGTTGGCCCAGTACTCGCCGGCATGCGCCGCCAGGGTGTAAATCTGCATCTTGCAGCCCTGCCCAAACAGGACACCTCACCCCAGAGCAGCGCGCGCAACAAGGCAAATAGGAGGCCGCACGCTACGACGGCGGAGACGAGGAATCCCACCGGACCCACAATTCCTTGGGTGAGTTCGCCGTTCTCGTCGCGATACCCCTTCCGGAGCAGGCTCTGCCCGAACTTGTACCAGGCAAATCCGAGCAAGAGCATCAGAGAGTAGTAGACGGCGGTACGCATTCGTCGAATTGAAGTGCTGTGTGAGGGAGAAAGTGCGTCGACATGATGGTATCGGGCAACGAGCGCCCGTTGGCCGCGGGAATAAGACCTCATCGCAGGCGCCAATCCGGCCCGCAGGAGACGGGTTGGAAGGTTCGGCCTTTGCCGGCCCAGTCATCGATCGGGACACGCCAGGCGCCATGGAATCGCTGCGGCGATCGAACGCCAATCACTTTGAGCGCATTCAAGGCGTTGTCGCGGGCTTGTCAAGTTCAAGCGCCGACTTCGCACCGGTTTGGCTGCGAACCTGGTACCGAGCGGACGACCTGGTAGTGGGTTCGATGACGCTGACAAGCTATCCGCCTCAACGAAAGCTGGCGCTGACGTTGGACGAAACGCGCTACCAGCCGACTTGGACCCTTCGCGACGCGAATCCGCAGGTGCTTAAGGTCCCATCGCTTGGAAGCCGCTGATGGGTGACGCCACCGGAGGTCTGGGCCTTCTAAAGGTAGAAGATTTCGATCTCGTGCTTGTGCTCGCACAGCCACGCCTTCACGGGCTTGCTGTGGTGCACTCCAGGTTGTCCAGGATCAGGTAGACCTCGCAGCCCGCGTCCTTGATGAGGCGGTGCAGGAAATCGATCAGGATGTCGAAGTTGAGCGCGCCGTCGAAGGCCTTCCAGCGCATGCGGCAGCAATGAGCACGGAGGCTCGGAAGATAGCGGCCTACTTGCGCATGAATGAGCAACATCGACTTGATTCGAGTCCATTCGAATACCGCCTGCCGTGAAAGCACGAACCGCTTTTCTAACTGCACGGTGCTTGCCCGATTGTCCACGGAGGGCAGTTTGCGTGCATGCACTTCAAGGCGGGCCTCAACCGGACTTCAGAGGTTGTCCGATGCGCGCCGCGAAGGTCGGCTTCGGAGCGAACTGGACCAGGTCAGCGAACGTCGGGTTGTGGCCAATTCTGTTGAAAAACTCGACTGGGCGACAAAGCTTGCCGACGCCCAAACGTCAGCCACAGAGCGCACGACTTGCATCGATGCTCATCAGAGCTGCGTTGAGGCACTCAGGCGAGTTTCGTGCTGCGGTGGGTCGCGCGGTACGTCGAGCGCACCTTCGATGCCCCATACGTAGAAATCGAGTGGGTCGCCACGCCAAAATCGAGTTTTTCAACAGAATTGGCCGGGACTACCTGTTCGCCAAACTCGCCAATAGCAGCCCTTGGCCAACAGCGCGAACATGCGAAGGTCAGCTACCAAGCGCGGCCGCGAAATGGTACTCGCGGCCATCAGCGGCCCTTCGCGGGGCGCGGCCGACCGTCCGCTTGCGACCGAAGCAAAGCGAAGTTCACGTCGGGCCATGGGCATTGCCGCGGCCGGCCTTCACATCCGCGCCGACGCAGTTGAACGCGTGGGTTGCGGAACTACCTGATGTGAAGTTGGTCGATGAGATAAGCGACGCCGTCACTTGTGTGCGTCTCAATGACGCGGCGCAGCACAGACGAAGGTTCGAAAGCCTCATGGGCCTTTGCGACGCTGTCGAACCAGACGCAGATGAACCCGGTCGGGGGGGACGGCTCCGCCCACAGTCGCTCGCGACGAGCCGTCGAGACCGTCCAGTTCAACGCGATTTTGTTCCCGGTGGTTGCCGCCGCTCGCCGCAGTTCACGCCAGAGCGTGTCGCGCGTCTTCGCTTGCGCATGAAACGGGATGAGGACCTTCACAGACCGCTCAGCAGGCTCATCTCCAACGGTCTCGACCACGCACAAGGTCCAGCCCTTCAGAAAGTTGGGCTCATCGGCAGGTATGTATTTCTGACCGACCGCGGACGCCTGGGCCTGGCGCATGGCGTCCGCATCGGCAAAGAAAAGCTCCACGACCCCGTCCACGTTGAAGACAGGCTCGCCACTGCTCGCCCAAAGGACCTTGTCGATGCGGTTGTGGGTGTACTTGGCGATGCCGTCCATGCCCAATGCAAGCTGAGCATGAGGTCCCGCCCAATACGCCCTGAAGTCGCACGTGGCCCACCCTTCCTTCCTTGCAAGGAGCGTCATTCGCTTCATCATCTCGGGCCTTTCGGAACTACAGCACCTGTCGCTCGGCTACTACGAAAGCCGTGATCTCGGCCAGGAACGTCTTTGCGTGGGCCATCGTCACCTTCCCGGCTTCGGAGCCGAATGCCGCCTCCAGCGTCGCAGCATCCTCGAACCAGAGCTCGACGATGCCGTCGATCTGGAAATCGTCGTAGCCACAGGATTGCCCCTTCACCAATTCACGGGCGATCACGACGTTCTGCCTGTAGGCGCTGACGCCTGGCATCTTGCGGACCAAATCGCCGTGGACCTTCCATTCGCGGCGAAACTCTTCCTCGCTGAGATCAGGGCGACGCTTCAGGACCGACATCCGCTTCAGCAGGCGAGCACGGGCTTGCGGCTCGGGCAATTCGATGACCACACGTTGCTCGGCGGTCACGATGTGAAGGCCACCAAGGAAGTAGTTCTCGTCCGCTATGAGTTCTGCGGCGACCTCACTGTCCTTGAACGCGTGGTCCGCCTTGCCGACGTCGTCGAACCAAAGCTGAGAGAACCCGTCGAAGTCCCACGGTCCGCGCGGAAAATCTATGCCCCGTTGCAAGCGCTCGGTCACCGGGTTCTGCCAGTACCCCCGCAAACCGGGCGCTTTCTTGGCAAGCTCTGCATGGTGGCCGCGCCAGTATTCGTTGAATTTTTCCGCAGACCAATCGGACTTCTTGCGGATCAGGCCCATTCTTACGTTCATCTGTTACTCCTGGTTGGCGGTGGGTTCGATGAGTTCGGCCGCAGCCTGCGCGCGGGCACGGGCGAGTCCCGGAGCGCGTTTGGCAAGCCAGACGCCGTGCCGCACCGGCCAGCGCTTGTATGCGGGATCGACCCCCAAGGTGATGGCAGCATGGTGCGGCCAGTACGGATCAAAGAGAGCTTCGCGACCCAGGGCAATCAGATCGGCCTTTCCGTCGGCCAGAACCGCTTCAGCTTGGCGCGCATCAACGATCATCCCAACGGCTTGCGTCTTGATCTCCGCCTCTTGACGAATCCGCTGTGAAAACGGCACCTGAAAGCCGAGTCCCCGCGGCACCGGCAGCGCGCGAGTTTCTTCGGTGAGGCCGCCGGAGGAGCAGTCGATGACGTCGACGCCGCACCGTGCGAGTTCGCGCGACAGGACGATCGAGTCTTCGAGACTCCAGCCATCCACGCTGCCGTCCACCGCCGACAGCCGGCAGAAGAGAGGCTTGCCTTCGGGCCAGGCAGCACGAACCTTGCGCGCTATTTCGAGGGCGAGACGCATGCGTCCCTCGAGGCTGCCGCCCCATTCGTCATTGCGGTGGTTCGAGTTGGGCGACAGGAAGCTTGCGACCAGATAGCCATGGCCGAAATGGAGCTCCACCACATCGAAGCCGGCCTGATCGGCGCGCAAGGTCGCATCCACGAAGGACTGCACCACATCTGCGAGGCCAGCAGCGTCCAACGCAACCGGCACAGACCAGCCGGGTCCTGCGGGCAACGCACTCGGTCCGAGGCGTTGCCAGGGCTGCGGATCCGACGCGAGGCGTTGCTCGGACAGCGCTGCGCCCCCTTCCCACAGCGGCTGGCTTCCCGCCTTGCGACCCGCGTGGGCCAGTTGAACGCCGATGGCACCGCCGTTGGAATGGACGAAGTCGACCACGCCCTTCAACGGTTCGATCTGGTTGTCCTCCCAGAGGCCCAGATCCGCCGTTCCAATACGGCCCCGAGGATCGACGGCTGTACTTTCGGTGAGGATCAGTCCGGCACCGCCGAGCGCGAACTTGCCGAGGTGCACCATGTGCCACGGCGTCGCGCGTCCGGATTCGGCCGCATGCTGGCACATGGGCGAGATGACGATTCGATTGTTCAGAACGAGCTCGCGAAGCTGAAGTGGCTGGAAGAGAAGTGGGTCATTGGTCATACGAAGCCTGTCAGTTAGGTGCGACGACCGGAGCGGTCGCGGGTTGCCGTGTGCCTAGATAGGTGCCGCCCATCACGGCAAGAAAGCCAACGAGATGCCAAAGGTTTAGTCGCTCACCGAGCAACATGGCTGCGAAACCGACGCCGAAAACTGGAACCCAGTACAGGAAGACGGCGGTACGAGCTACACCGATGCGCGCGATCGCGCGGTTCCAGACCAGGTTGGACAGCGCGGTCGCCATGACGCCCGAGAACAGGATGAACGCCCAGGGGCGCCAGCCTGGAAAGATCCCATCGAATCCAATCGTGGGCGACTCGAGAGTCGCGTGGACCGCCAGAAGGAGCGAACCAACTACATAGATCGCCCAGCTGATCGTCAATGGGTGGAGCTGCTTGGCCAGGCGCTGGACGATGGCGCCGCCTGCGGCAAAGCTGACCACGGCGGCCACCAACATCAAATCTCCGGCGCCTGCGCTAGAAAGACCGGCTCCTGGATGGCTCAACACCACTGCCGCCACGCCGGCGAAACCGAGAAGAACGCCCACCAGGCGCATCAGAGTCAGACGCTCTCGGAAAGCAATCGCTGCGAGCAGTGCGGATACGAGCGGGCTCAACGCCATGATGAGCGCGCCATTGGTTGCCGTGGATCGTTGCAGGCCCTCCGCAAAAAAAATCTGATTGAGATGCACCATCAAGATCGCGCAGACCACGATCGCCACGCGCTGCCTCCATGACAGCAAGGGAAGACGGCAGCGCTTCCACAGCACGATCAGGCTCAATGCAGCGCATGCCACGAGGATTCGGAGCGCAGCGACTGTGGTCGGATCGAAGACTCCTGTCAGAACCTTCACCGCGGCTACGTTCAGACCCCAGATGGCCATCGCCCCTATCAAGGTCGCCTGCACGGCAGCTGGACTGACTTGTCGATCAGACATGGATCAGGCCTCCTGCACATGGCGGTTGCGCTGCCGAATCGAGGATGCGAACGCACTTCCGAGCAGCAGGAGACCCAAGGCCGAGAATGCAAAGACCGTGGTCGACGAGAAGGTGTCAACCACCCACGCGGCGAGCAGAACTCCCAGCGACTGCCCGAAGAACAGGACGCATGCAAAGAGTGAGACTGCCGTACCGCGCACGGCCGGGGCCATTTGGGTTGCATGGGTCTGCAGGGTGTTGTGCAGGGCGTAGAAGCCGAACCCAGCAAGCAAGCAGGCGGGAAGCGTCCACTGCCACGATGGTGCCGACGCAATCGTGGCGAGCGCAATGCCCAGGCAGACGCCCCCGGTGGTCGCCAGACCGGTTTCGCCGAATCGGCGCAGCATCATCCGTGCACATCCGCTGTAGAGAAGGCCCCCGACACCATAAAGGGCGACGACTCCTCCTGCCGTTGGCATCGACAGGTTGAACATGGCATGCAGGTGCGAGGGAATGAAGGCAAGCGCGCTGAACGCCAGCGCCCCTTCGATGCAAGTGACGAGCAATACGGTCCGCGCCCATGGTTGGGCGAGCACGATCAGAACCCGGCGAGCCACGCTTCCCATTTCGCCTGGCGCCGGTGACGCAAGGCCGCGAGCACGCTGGACCAGCATCGCTCCGCTGACCAGAAAGACCACGGCGAGCACGACGAACGCCGCTCGCCAGCTCACCATCTCAGCGACAAGCCCGCCCAACCACTGGCCGCAGATCATTCCGAACACGGTCGCGCCGAGCAACCTGGCCAACACTTCCTGGCGGCCCTCGTAGGCCACGCTGTCGCCGATCCACGCCATCGTCAACGGAATGATTCCTGCCGCCGCGATGCCGGACAGGACGCGGCTGACGACCAGCCAGTCCAAGGTGGGCGAAAGCGCCGCCGCCGCGCTCCCGACCGTGCAGGCCAGCGTCGCAAAACCGATGACGCGCACTTTCCCGTGGCGATCCCCGAGCGGCCCATAGAACAACTGGAGAACTCCGTAGGCCAGCGCGAAGCCGGAAATGGTCAGGGCGGCCTGGCCCGTCGTGACCGAGAAATCCGCGGCCAATGATGGGAGCATGGCGTCGCAGACCCGCATCGAAGCCATGCTTGCGAATGCGCAGGTGCCAAGCAGCCACAAAGTTCGGGTGTCGAGGGAATGGATGCTCATGGACGCATCGCTCTGTGCGGCGCTCACTCGCATGCCGTCAGACCCGATCCGAGGATCAGGCTCGCTTCGGTCGCCTCGATCACCTCCTGGACTGACACCCCAGGGGCGGTCTCCTGAAGCACGAGGCCGTTCCCGGTCGGCCGGAACACCGCGAGTTCCGTGACGATCAACTCGACACGGCGCACCGAAGTGATCGGAAGGCTGCAACGCGGAACGATCTTGGAACCGGTCTTGGAACGGTGCGTCATCGCGACGATGACCCGGCGAGCGCCCGTCACCAGGTCCATCGCTCCACCCATGCCCGGAATCATGGACCCAGGCACCATCCAATTCGCCAGTCGGCCAAGTTCATCGACCTCGAGGCCTCCGAGCACAGTGACGTCGAGGTGACCGCCCCGGATCATTCCGAAGGAAAAAGCGGAGTCGAAAGCGCAGGCGCCGGGCAAAGCGCCGACGGGTCGTCCGCCTGCATCCGTGAGATTGATGTCTTCGAATCCCTCGCCGGGCAACGGGCTCATGCCGATGATGCCGTTCTCGGAATGGAAGAAGACGTGAAGCGAGGGAGCCAGGTACTGCGCGACCAGGGTTGGCAAGCCGATGCCAAGGTTGACCCGATCACCGTCCTTGAGCTCCTTGGCAACACGCCGTGCAATGACTTCTTTCTCGTTCATGCGGCACGCTCCTTTCCCACGAGCACATGAACCAACACGCCCGGCGTGATCACGGAGTCCGGGCTGATCATTCCGACGGGAACGATGCTTTCCGCCTCGGCGATGGTCGTCGTAGCCGCCATCGCCATCAGTGGGTTGAAGTTCCTGGCGGTGAGCGAGTACTCCAGATTGCCGTAGTAGTCGGCCTTCCTTGCGCTGATGAAGGAGAAGTCCGCCTTCAAGGCGGTTTCCAGAAGGTACGGAAAACCATCAACTTCCAAGGTGCGCTTGCCCTGTGCGACGAGCGTGCCAACACCCGTAGGCGTGAGGATGCCGCCGAGCCCGAAGCCACCGGCGCGAATCCGTTCGGCCAGCGTGCCCTGAGGCACCAGTTCCACCTCGAGCCTGCCGTCCAGCATGAGTTGTTGTGTCGTCGCGTTCGTCCCGATGTGACTCGCGATGAGCCTCTTCACGAGTCCCGCATCGATGAGCCGGCCGACGCCGACCCCTGGCCTGGCCGAGTCGTTGCTGATCAGCGTCAGGTCACCCCTGCGTTGACGAACCATTTCGTCGATGAGGCGCAGCGGACTGCCGACCCCCATGAACCCACCGATCATCACCACGGCTCCCGCGGGAACCATGGCGACCGCCTGATCGAGCGGGACCGGTTTTTTCACGATGCCACCACGGTCCCGGAGCACTCGCCCAAGCCGATGCGCACTGTGCCAGGGCTTTCGCACCAGCCTCTCAGGATCAACGTATCGCCGTCTTCCAGGAAGGCGCGCTGTTCACCGTTGGCCAGCACGACGGGCTGCTTGCCGCTACCCGTCAGTTCCATCAGCGAGCCGGCCTCGTCGGCGTTCGGACCCGACAGCGTGCCGGAACCGAGCAGATCGCCAGGTTGCAGGTTGCAGCCGTTGACCGTGTGGTGCGCCACCAGTTGCGCAGGCGTCCAGTACGCGGCGCGGGTGGTGTTGGTGCCCGACAGTCGCACCGGTGCTTCGCCGGCATCGCGCATCTTTGCGGTCTGCAGCAGCACCTCGAGAGTGATGGAAAGAGCTCCTTGCGCGCGGTTGGCAGGCGAGTCGAGGTACGGCAGCGGTTGCGGGTCGTCGCTGACTCGCTCGAAGGGCGCACGAAAAGGCGCCAGCGCTTCCATCGTGACCATCCACGGCGACAGGGTGCTGGCGAAGTTTTTCGAGAGGAACGGGCCAAGGGGCTGGTATTCCCAGCCTTGGATGTCACGCGCGGACCAGTCGTTGAACAACGCGACGCCAAACAGGTGCGATTCGGCCCCTTCCATGTCGATGGGTTCGCCTTGCGGGTTGCCCTCGCCGATGAACCATCCGAGCTCCAGTTCGAAGTCGAGTCGCTTCGAAGGACCGAAGCTTGGAATGTCGGCATCGACCGCCTTGGTCTGGCCGCGCGGTCGCTTGAAGCTGCCTCCACTGACCCCGATCGAGGAGGCGCGACCGTGATAGCCGATCGGCACCCACTTGTAGTTGGGAAGCAGCGGGTTGTCGGGGCGAAACTGCTTACCGACCGTGGTGGCGTGATGCACGCTGGTGTAAAAGTCGGTGTAGTCGCCGATGCGGCAGGGCACATGCATCGTGGCCGCCGACTGGCTGACCAATGCCGCCTCCCACTCCGACTGCCTGGCACTGCCTTCGGCCAGCCCTTGGGAGATCAGCGCACGCAGTGCCGCCCGCTTCCCGGGCGAGGCGGCCATCAATGCGTTCATGTCATCGGTATCGATCAGCCCGGCCTTGCGCAAATCGAGGATGCGATCGCCGATCGCGACGCCAATGCGCGGCGTGGAATCGGGCGAGTGGCTGAAGCGCCCGAACGGCAGGTTCTGGATCGGAAAGTCGCTGCCGGCCTCGTTGGCCGAGGCCACCCAGCTGCGCAGCTTCGGGTCGTGGGTTGCGTTCAATGTGTTCATGGCTTGTATTGATCCTTGAGGCCGGCCCAGCAGTCGGCGTAGTCCTGGTCGAGCGCGGGGCTTTGCATCGCGAACTCGGTGGGAATGAAGCGGTAGCGGCTCTCGAACATGAAGGCCAGCGTGTTGTCGAGCTTCTGCGGCTTGAGGTCGCTGTGGCTCGCTTTCTCGAAGGCTTCCTCGTCGGGGCCGTGCGGCACCATGCAGTTGTGCAGGCTCGCACCGCCCGGCTTGAAGCCGCCGGGCTTGGCGTCGTACTCGCCGTAGACCAGGCCCATGAACTCGCTCATGAGGTTGCGGTGGTACCACGGCGGACGGAAGGTGTCCTCCATGACCAGCCAGCGCGGCGGGAAGATCACGAAGTCGCAGTTGGCCGTGCCGGGCGTGTCGCTCGGCGAGGTGAGCACGGTGAAGATCGACGGGTCCGGATGGTCGAAGCTGATCGACCCGATGGTCATGAAGTGCGCCGTGTCGTACTTCACCGGCGAGAGGTTGCCGTGCCACGCAACGACGTTGAAGGGCGATTGCCTCGTCGGCGCGGACCAGAAGCGCCCGCCCGATTTCTTGACGAGTTCGTAGCCGACGCTCGCATTCTCGAAGGCGGCGACCGGCGCCTGGAAATCACGCGCGTTCGCCAGGCCGTTCGAGCCGATCGGGCCCAACTCCGGCAGGCGGAACTGCGCACCGTAGTTCTCGCAGAGGTAGCCGCGCGAGACGCCGTCGGGCAGCGCCACCTTGAAGACGACGCCACGCGGTACCAGCGCGATCTCGCCGGGCTTGACTTCGAGGACGCCCATCTCGGTGGTGATGACCAGTCGGCCTTGCTGCGGCACGAAGAGCATCTCGCCATCGGCATTGACGAGGGCGCGGCGCTCCATCGAGCGGCTCGCGAGATAGACGTGCGCGGCAATGCCGGTCTGCGCTTCGGCATCGCCGTTGGCCGCCAGCGTGTGGACGCCATCGATGAAATCGACGTCGGCGTTGTCCAGCGGAATCGGTGCCCAGCGCAACGGTTCGGGCGGCAGCGCGATCTCGCGGTTCGCGCCCGTCGTCCATTGCGCCTGCGCGTACGGCTTGTAGCGGCCGGACACCACGGAGGGCTGGCGGCGGTACATCCACGTGCGCCGGTTCTCGTGACGCGGCGCGGTGAAGGCGGTGCCCGAGATCAGTTCCGGATACAGGTCGAAGGGTGCGCGCTGCGGGCTGTTGCGGCCCTGCGGCAAGGCGCCGGGGACGGCCTCGGTGGCGTATTCGTTGCCGAAGCCGCTCTGGTAGCGACGTTCCGTGGTCAGGCGATCGTTCACGATGGGCTCCTTGACGTGATGCGTGGCTGGGATCGTCGACCGCCGCGAAGCGCTTGGGCGTGACGATCCCCGCCGCGCCGACCTGGCGTCGGCGCGAGACAACTGCAGATTTCGTTGATTGCTCTTGCGAGCGAAGGCGTCAGCCTTCCAGGGTCTTCCACATCTCGACGTCCCGCTCGGCGGTCCAGATGCGCGGGTCGGTGTACTGGGTCACCTCGTCGTAGCACCGCGTGACGTCGAACGGCATGCAATGGTCAAAGATCACCCAGTGGCCATATTTGGGCTTCATGGCAGCAAACGTGTCCTTGTAGACGGCGTTCAGGTCCTTGCCGGCATCGACGCCCTTCTGGACATTGGCGTACACGTCCGAAATGAACTCGCGTGTTTCGCTGAGGCCCTTGGAAACTTCCTCGGGCGTGGTCAGCGCGGCACCGCGGCCAGGCACCAGCGCCTTGGGCTTGAGTGCAGCAACATTCTCGAGCGTCTTGGGCCAATCCTTGAAGTAGGCATCGCCAGCGTAGGGTGTCGCACCGAACTCGACCAAATCGCCCGACAGCAGAGCGCCCTCGCCAGGAAGCCACACGACCGTGTCGCCCTTTGTGTGGCCGCGGCCGAGCTGCAGCAGCTGCACTTCGAGCTTGCCCAGCCACAGCGTCATCTTGCCGGTGAAGGTGATGGTGGGCCAGGTCATGCCAGGTGGCACGGTCTCGACCCCCGCGAACAGTCGTGGGAAGCGGCCGATCTCGCTGGCCTTGTCCTGCTCGCCACGCTCCACGATGAGGTCGTACGTGTCCTGGCTCGCGAGGATGTGTTCCGCACCGTACGCGCTGGCACCGAGCACACGCACCGCGTGGTAGTGGGTCAGCACGACGTACTTGATCGGCTTGTCGGTCACTTCGCGAATGCGACGGATGACATCGGCCGCCATGGCCGGCGTGGCCTGAGTGTCAGCAACCAGCACAGCGTCGTCGCCGATGATGATGCCGGTATTCGGGTCGCCTTCGGCCGTGTACGCCCAGGCGTGCTCGGAGATCTGGCTGAAGGTGACATTCTTCTCTTCCAGGTCGGCCTGGCTCGCAAACTTTTTCGTTTCGGTCATGGGGTACTCCTTGTGTAGACGGGATGAATGGGGGGTCAGTGCGTGCCGAGATAGGCCGCCTTGACCTTGGGATCGTTGAGGAGTGCACGACCTGTGCCCTCCGCGGTGATGTGCCCTGTTTCGAGCACGTAGGCCCGATCGGCGACGCCGAGCGCCTGCTTGGCCATCTGTTCGACCAGCAAGATGGTCAGGCCAGCCTCGCGCAGTTGGCGGATCGCATTGAAGATGTCCTTGATGATCAAGGGCGCCAGGCCGAGCGAGGGTTCATCCAGCAGCAACAGGCGTGGGTCGCTCATCAATGCGCGGGAAATCGCCAGCATCTGCTGCTCGCCGCCGGACAAGGTTCCCGACAACTGGTCCTGGCGCTCCCGCAGTCGCGGGAACCGCTTGAACTCCCGCTCGATGGCCGCTGCGGTGGCGGCTGGGTCGCTCTTTCGCGAGTAAGCACCGAGCATCAGGTTTTCGCGCACCGTCTGATCGGCGAATACGCCGCGGCCTTCCGGGGACATCGCCACGCCAAGGCCCACGCGCTGATGCGATGCAACGTTCGTGATGTCCTTGCCATCGAGCAGGATGCGACCTTCAGTGACGGGCTCCAGCCCGCAAATGCTCTTGAGCAAGGTGCTCTTGCCAGCCCCGTTGGCGCCAATGATGGTGACCACTTCGCCCTTGCGGACTTCGATGCTCACGCCCTTGACCGCCTGGATCGCGCCGTAGGCCACCTTGACTGATTCGAGTTTCAGCATGATTGACTTTCTGATTCAGGCTGCGCAAAGGACTTCTTCGGGCTCGTCGACGCCCAGATAGGCTTCGACGACACGGGGGTTGGCCTGCACCTCGGCGGGCTTGCCCTCGGCGATCTTGATGCCGTAGTCGAGCACGATGACGTGGTCCGAGATCGACATGACAAGATCCATGTGATGCTCGACCATCAAGATGCTCACACCGCACTTGCCGATGCGAAGCAACAGCTGACCCAGCTCGGCCGTCTCCTGCGGGTTGAGTCCTGCGGCAGGTTCATCCAGCAGAAGGAGTTGAGGTTCGGTCGCCAGCGCGCGTGCGAGTTCGACGCGCCGCTGCAGGCCGTAGGGCAGGCTGCCCGCCGGGTGGTGCGCCAGATGCAGCAGGCCCACCAGATCCAGCAGTTGCAGGGCGCGGGCCCGTGTTGCGGCCTCTTGTTTCTTCGCGCTCGGCAGATGGAACAGGGAGGCGAAGAAGCCGTTCGTCATCCGGCTGTGACGACCCAGCATGACGTTGTCGAGCACCGAAAGTTCGGCGAAGAGACGCAGGTTCTGGAAGGTGCGGCCCATGCCCATGCAGCAGATCGAGTGCACCGGCCGACCGGAGACTTCCTGGCCAAGGAACTGGATGGAACCTTCGGTCGGATCGATCAGGCCCGTCAGCATGTTGATCATCGTGCTTTTGCCCGCGCCGTTCGGTCCGATCAGCGCGTGGATGTGACCGCGTTGCAGTCGGAACGAGACGTTCTGGGCTGGCTTCACGCCGCCGAAGTTCTTGGTGACTCCCTGCACCACCAGCAACTCGCCTTGGCCCTCGGGTCCGATGCGTGTGGGTGCGGCGTCAGTGTTCGATACTTCGGGCGCCTCGGTCGACCGCCGGAACCATTTCGAGAACAGCCCGGTCACGCCGCCCGGCATCACATAGAGCGCAAACAGCAGCAGGAAGCCGTACAGGAAATGCTGCGCCGAAGGCCAACGTGCCAAGGCGGCATCAACCGCCGTCAGGATGACGGTGCCGACCAGGGGCCCGTACTGCGATCCGGCTCCACCGAACAGCACCAGCAACAGGATGAAGATCGACAGGTGGAACGTGATGAAGTCGGAGTTGATGTACTGGTTCTGCTGGGCGACCAGCGCGCCGGCGATGCCGCAGGTGACAGCCGCAACGACGAACGCGATGACCTTGGCGCGATAGACGCGAACGCCCACCGAGGACGAGGCAATCTCGTCGGCCTGCAGCGAGAGCAGCGCGCGACCGAAGCGACCCTGCAGCAGATTGCGCAACAAGAGGTGAGTCAAAGCGCACAGTCCAATGCCAAGCCAGACCCATTGCAGCGACGTCAATGGTTGCCCGTCCCAGGTCAAGGCCTTGATGCCATAGATCCCCTGCGCGCCGCCGAACACGTCGGTCCATTCGCCCACGAGCTTTTCAACGACGATGCCAAACGCGAGCGTCACCATGGCGAGGTACGGGCCCTTCACTCGCAGTGATGGCAAGGCGATGAGGACTCCGCAAACCGCAGAGATCCCGGCCGCAACCACAAGCGCGAGCCATGGGTTCATTTCGGTACGCGTCGTCAGCAGTGCAACCGCATAGGCTCCTGCAGCGAAGAGCCCTGCCTGGCCCAGCGACTTCTGCCCCGCGTAGCCCACCAGCACGTTCATGCCCGCAGCGCAGAGGTAGTAAACGCACATCATGAAGACGATGCGCAGGTAGTAGTCGTTTCCGAACAGGGACGTGATGCCGATCAGCGCGGCGGCAGCGAGCACGACGCCCACGAGATGTTGACTGCGCTTCATACCTTCTCCACTAGCTTCTTGCCGAACAAGCCTGTCGGGCGGAACGCCAGAACCAGGATCACGAGACCGAAGACGGCCACCTCGCGCCACTGGGCCTGCCACAGGTTCACCAGCGACTCGAACACACCGAGAACGAAACCACCGATGACACAGCCACGCGGATTGCTCAGGCCGCCAATCATTGCGCCGGAGAAACCTTTGAGGCCCACGGTCAGTCCCATGAACAGCGATGCTTGGGCGATCGGCGCGAGAAGAAAGCCGGACAGGCCTGCGAGCGCCGAACTGATCACGAAGGCGCCGATCATCACGGCGTTGGTGTTGATGCCCATGAGGCTGGCCACGTTGCCGTTCGCGGCCACTGCACGCATGGCTTTGCCTACCATGGTTCGATTCATGACGAAGTCGAAGCCGATCATGATGACCACGGCGACAGCCAACGTCAGAAGCTCCTGGGGGCGGACGCCAATTCCGAGCAGTCGGATCACTTCGTCGCCCACGGGCCCGGGTACCACCACGGGCTTCGGTCCCCAGATGGCCAATCCGATGCTTTGCAAAATGACTCCAAAACCGAGCGTGCTCATGACCCACGCCATGCCGGGCCGACCCGCGAAGGGGCGCACACCAATCGCGTAGAGAAGCCAACCCAGAAGGCCCATGACACCAAGCGCTGCTGCAAGAGCAAGAAGCTGGGCGCCAGCGCCGGGCAGTGCCTGACCAAAGGTTGTCGAGGTCACAGGAAGTCCCAAGACCAGGAAGAGCGCGCTCATGCCGATGAATGCACCCGCCGACACGAACTCGCCATGCGAGAAGTTCAGTGTCTTGGTCGTCGTGAAAGTAATGCTGAAACCCAGGGCGACCAGCGCGTAGGCACCGCCCACGGCCAAGCCACTGAGAATCGCTTGTAAGAGCGCCTCAACCATAGTTGCCTCCGAGATGATTGCCCGGGCCGCGGGATGCGGCCCGGATACGCAAAGCGCGTTACTGCTTGAAGTCCGCGCCAGCCAGTGAGCCGACGATCGAGTCCGTGTAGGGCATCAGCTTGCCGTCCTTCCAGCGGATCCACACCAGGTCCTTGGCCGTCAGGGCTTCGTGGTTGGTCTTGCTGAACGGTTTGTCATAGGTCTTGAGAACGCCTTGAACCGGGGCCTTCAAGTCCTCCAGCGCGAGACGAACGGTCGATCCGTCGAAGCTGTTGGCTTGCTTCGCTGCGGCGGCATAAAGCATGACCGAGTCGTAGCCGTGCAGTGCGAAGGAGAAGGAGCCCGGCGCCTTGAGCTTGGGGCCGACGCGGTCGAACAGCTTCTGCTGCGCCGGTGTGCGCGACTCGCTGACCGTGCGCATGAAGATCGGCTTTTCCGCCAACGTCTTGCCTGCGGCGTCATAGAAAGTGATGTTGTCTGCAGCCCACGAGGTCAGTACCAGGGGGAAGTAGTTGATCTTTTCCATGCTGCGCACGAGTTGCGCGATCGGGGTTCCCTGCGCCCAGACCACCACCGTGTCGACGCCGGCAGACTTCATCTTGCTCAGCTGAGAAGTCATGTCCGTATCGCCCACGCCGAATCGCTCCGTCGCTGCGATCTTGATGTTCTGAGATTTGGCAATCTCTTCCATGTCCTTCAGGCCACCCTGGCCGTAGCCGGTGGTCTCGGCCATCAAGCCGACGACCTTTGACTTGTCTGTGTTCTTCTTGACGTAAGCCATCAAGGCGGCGACCTGCTCGCGGTCCACCATCGAGACGCGGAACATGTAATTGTCTGCACCTGGGCTCATCGGCTTGGTGATGTCTGTGCCCGAACCCACGTTGCCGATGACCGGGATCTTCTTCTGGTTGGCGATGTGCTTCCAGGCCATGGCATTGCCGGAATTGGTCGGACCGAACACGGCGGCGACCTTTTCGTTGTCGACCAGCTCGCTCATGTTCTGAATCGACTTCGGAGGTGCCGAAGTGTCATCCCGAGTGACAAGCGCCAGCTTCTTGCCAAGGACGCCGCCGGCAGCATTGATGTCGGCAATCGCCGCCTCCATGCCGAGCACTGCCGCCTGGCCGCTTTGCGCGGAGGGAGAGGCCGACAGATCGCCGTTGTAGCCCAACTTGATGTCTTGGGCACTTGCGGCCGTTGCAGCAACAAGGCTCGCGGCAAGTACGGCTCGCTTCAGGAACTTAGGAATGCTCATAGCTGTCTCCGGTTTTTTAGAACTCAGTGAGTTCAGGGTTGCGAACAAGGAAGGAATAAGCCTGCGAATCAGGAGGCAAGGAAGCCGCCGTCAACGGGAAGAGTCACGCCCGTCACGTAGGAGGCCATGCTTGATGCAAGGAACACCACGGGGCCGACCAGTTCCTCGGGCTGCCCGACGCGACCCATCGGCGTGCGCAGCATGAACTTGTCGAGGCGATCCGGCGCTTCCCTCGTGTATGACGTCATCGGCGTCTCGATGACACCTGGCGCAATCGCGTTCACACGGACGCCGTCTTTCGCCAGTTCGACGGCGAGCGCCTGTGTCATGAGCTTGACCGCGCCCTTGGACGGGGAGTACCCCACGACATTGGGAATTCCGGTGCTCGAGGCGATGGACCCGACGTTGATGATCACGCCCTTGGTTTCCTTCAGCGCATCCAACCACGCGTGCGTTGGGAGGAAGGTACCCATCACGTTCACAGTCAGCGTGCGCTCGAGGTTCGAAGCCACCCTCGGACTGTCCAGCCCTTCGCGGATGATGATGCCGGCGTTGTTCACCAGGATGTCGATGTTTCCGACTTCGCTCGCCACGGTGAGCGCCAGTGCTTGGCAAGCATCTCGCGAAGTCACGTCCAGCTTGTATGCGACTGCCTTGCCGCCTGCGGCATTGATCTCGGCAGCAACTGCGGTGGCGTTTTCGTCGTTCAGATCGGTCACGACGACTTCGGCGCCCGCTTTCGCGAGACCCTTTGCGATCGCTTTGCCATTGCCCTGACCCGCGCCGGTCACAAGAGCGATGCGCCCGGTCAAGACCTGCGGCGCCATGAGTTCAGAGATTTCCATTTGTCTGTCCTGCTTCGTTTGTGGGGATCAGGCGGCGCGGACACGCTGGCGCGGAGTGGCCAACTGGACTACATCAGCGGCCGCAGGTCGCTTCGTTTGGTTCGCAAGCACGTTACCGACGACATAGCCAAAGGTCAGCGCCGGGCCGAGCGTGATGCCGGCCCCGGGGTAGTTGCCACCCATGATGCTGGCCGCGTCGTTGCCAACGGCATAGAGACCGTTGACCGGTTGCCGAGCCTGTGTGAGGACTTGGCAAGACTCATCCGTGAGGAGGCCGGCGAATGTGCCGATCTCGCCGACGACGATCTTGATCGCGTAGTAGGGGCCCTGGCGGATCGGAGCCATGCACGGGTTCGGCGTCACCAAAGAGTCGCCCTGGAAGCGGTTGTAGGCGGTGCTGCCCTTGCCGAACTTCGTGTCGATGCCCTTGGCGGCGTCACGGTTGAAGGACTCGACCTCCTCCTGCAGCGCCACGTAGGGCACGCCGATCACCTTGGCCAACTCCTGCAGGCTATTGCCCTTCTTGAGATAACCGCTCTTCAGATGCTTGCCGATAGGCAATGGGAACGGAGCCACCGCGCCCAGCCCATACTCGCGCAGGTGCTTGTGATCACAGATGAGCCAGCAAGTGACCTCAGGCGTCCCCTTGCAGGCCTTCACCAGGTCTTGAATGAAATCGTGATAGGACAGCGCCTCGTTCGTGAAGCGGCGCCCCTTCGGGGTGACCGCAATCGCGCCTGGTTTGGCACGGTCGATGAAGTGAGGCATGACGCCCTCGGAACCATCCTTGCGCTTGGTCACCGAGGTTGGGCACCATGCCGCAGCATTCGGAATCGTGGGGTCGACCCAGCCTCCGACGGATTCACCCAGACGCAGGCCGTCGCCGGTATTCAGCGCGGGCGACGGGGTGAAGTGTTCGTGGCCGGTCGGCGCATGCGGGAACAGCTGCTTGCGACGCTCCACGTCATAGGGGAAGCCACCGCATGCCAGGACCACGCCACGGCGCACGCGGATCTCGAGCGGCTTGCCGTCCTGAACGACGGTCGCTCCGACGACGGCATCACCTTCCACGATGAGCGACTTCACCGTCGAGTTCAGCCAGACCGGGACGTTAAGGTCCATAGCAGCCTTGGCGAGTCGGCCAGCCAAGGCGTTGCCATTGGTCAGCGTCATCCCGCGGCCATACCTCACGACGTCGAGCAAATGGCCGCCGAAGCGCTTGGCGACGTACCAGAAGGACTCGAAAGATTTGAAGGCACGCAGGAAGTGCCACAGTTCCTTGCCGGAGCCGAGCATCATCCCGAACACGGTCAGCTCGGGCACGGGCGGCGCCAGCTTGTCGATGCGGCTGCCCAGTTCTCGCCCGTCGAACGGGCGGGTCACCATGGACCGGCCGGCCGGCTGTCCGCCAGGTGCTTCGGCGTGGTAGTCGGGGAACACCGGCGGCATGTCGAACTGCACGCATGTGTTCTCGGTGAAGAAGTCGAAGGCTTTGGGTCCGTTTTCGATGAAGGCGTCGACCCGCGCGGCATCGAAATGGGTGGTGGCCTCGTGCTGCAGATAAGCGCGCGCCGCCCCCGCCGGCTCGACGATGCCCTGCTCCTTGGCGAGCTTGGTGCCTGGAATCCACAGCCATCCGC
The DNA here is from genome assembly GCF_030317005.1 of Variovorax sp. J22R115. Lineage (NCBI taxonomy): Bacteria > Pseudomonadati > Pseudomonadota > Betaproteobacteria > Burkholderiales > Comamonadaceae > Variovorax > Variovorax sp. J22R115. The sequence continues at coordinate 63,427 of NZ_JASZYM010000019.1, forward strand.
CCGAGCGTGCGGTGGTGCCGCCATAGACCGGCGCCTTGTCGACGACCAGAACCTTGAGGCCCTGGTGGGCGGCGGTGACTGCCGCCGACATGCCAGACGCACCAGTGCCGACCACCAGAACGTCGTACTCAGTTTCCTGCTTGCTCATTGCCCATTGCTCCTTGAGGTAGGGGCCTCATCTGTGACCCGATGACGTTAGTATGGTGCTAACGCATCTTTCCTATGCTAATGGTTTACCCTCAACTAATGAAGTTGTTAGAATCAGATTGTTAGGAGACGCTATGGCCGCACTTGAAAACGAAGGCAGTTCCGAAAAGGAACGTAGAGGCATCCAATCCATTGAGGCTGGAGGCCAACTGTTGCTTGCGCTCGGCGCGCAGGGTCGCCCGATGCCTTTGAGGGAACTCGCCAAGGCTGCAGACATGGCGCCTGGGAAGGCTCACCCGTACCTGGTGAGCTTCGCCAAGCTGGGGTTGGTCACCCAGGAGGCGTCGACGGGCTATTACTGGCTCGGGCCGACCGCCATGCAACTTGGCTTGGTCACTCTTCGGATGCTCAATCCCGTTCGCGAGGCCACGCCGTTCGCGGAGGACTTAGCGAGGGAGACGGGGCACAGCGTCGCTCTTTCGGTCTGGGGCAATCAAGGTCCGACCGTCGTGTATCTCTTCGACGCAATCTATCCTCTTCACACCAACATTCGAACGGGGACGGTCATGTCGTTGGCCGGCACGGCCACGGGCCGCCTGTTTGCTGCCTATCTCCCCCCCAAGCTGATCGAAGAATCGCTGCTGGAGGACGAACGGCGACTCGGCCCCGACATCGCAAAGCCTATCGACGCGGACGATTTGCACGGCATGCTGAACGATGTGCGCAAACACGGGGTGTCTCGCTCGATCAACAACCCCACACCCGGCGTCTGCTCCTTTGCTGCACCCGTCTTCGACTACTCGGGAAACATCGTGCTGGGGATCACTCTCATGGGACGCTCGCGATCTTTCGATACGGAGTGGACGGGCACCCAGGCGAAAGCGGTGAGAGCTTGCGGCGTCGAAGTTTCTAGACGCCTCGGTCGTTGAGCGCTGCGCTTCGGCGGCCCGCCGCCACCGCCACCGCGCGGCGATCCGCTACGTAACTCCCCTGCGAGCCAAAGGGCGTCACGCCGTGGGCCGGCGAGCCGAGTTGTTACTCGAGGCTGATGTCTGCTTGCAACTGCAAAACCGACGTTTGGGGAGCGAGGTTGAAAGTCGCCGCTTGAGGGGGCGTTGCCGCCGCCCCGTTCGCTCGTCTCTCACTCAATGCATTTCAGCAAGCGCCTCCTTGACGCCTTCCTCACGAAGCGGGAAGTCGGCCCCTTCCAGATGCAGCGCAGCCTCCGCAGGCACGGGGGTCGCGCAATCCTTGTAGATCACGCCGTCCTTCATCACGAGCTGGATCTTCGCCGGATCGGTCAGGAGCGAAAGGTCCTCCAGCGGATCGCCATCCACCAGCACGATGTCCGCCAGGTAGCCCGCCTTCAACTGGCCCAGTTCGTCTGGGCGCAGCATGATCTGGCCGCCCAGCTTCGTCGCCGCCAGTAGTGCCTCCTTGGGCGTCATGCCGATGTAATCGACGAAGTATTGAAGGTCGTTGGCATTGGTGCCATGGGGCATCCACGCAAAACCATAGTCGCCCCCAGGCAGGATGCGGATGCCGCGCTTATGCATCTTGCGCAGCGATGCCGAGGCGATCTCCAGTTCGCGCTTGTAGCCCATCTGCGTCGCGACAGCCTCGGTGATGCCGTACTCGGCGGCGTGGAAGGTGGTGCGGATGAGCCAGCCGATGCCAGGTGCGACAAAGTGCTTGTCCTTGGCCGCCTCGAGCATGTCCAGAGCTTCCTCGTCCGCAAAACTCGCGTGATAGACCATCTCGATGCCGTGGCGGACGCACTGCTTGACCGATTCGCTCGACCGCGCGTGAGCGGCCATGCGCTTGCCGTAGCGCTTGGCTTCCTGCGAAAGCATTGCCACTTCTTCCTCCGAGAATGGCGACATCTCGGCCGGCAGGCCGGCGATGTACTCACCGGACAAGTTGATCTTGAGGTGGTCGACGCCGTACTTGATGAACTTACGCGCAGAGCGACGAATCTCCTCCGGCCCGCTGCATACGCTTCCGAAGCTCAATTCCTCGAAGTCCATGTGAGGCAGCGTGTTGTCACCCAATGCCCCGATCGTTGTGATCTCCTGGCTGCCGGCGAGGTAGCGCGGGCCCGGAAACTCGCCCGCCTCAACTGCGTTGCGAAGCACAACGTCCAAGCGCGGCTTGGCAGCAGCCGCGCCGATCGCGGACGTCCAGCCCATGTCAAGGTAGCGCTTGGCCACCCGTACGCACCAAAGAATGTGCTCTTCCGGCGGCATGAACTGAATAGCCGCCAGGCTGGGCTGGTCGTTCCACGAGAAATGCGTGTGGGCCTCGGTCATGCCGGGCATGAGAAAGCGGCCTTTGCCGTCGATGACGCGGGCGTCGTCGGTGCTCACGCGATTGGGCGCGCGGGCCACCTCGACGATGCGCCTGCCTTCGACGAGCACGTCGCCGGTGTAGGTGTCTTCGCCCGTGCCGTCGAAGATGCGGACGTTGGTGAATGCGATGCGGGTCATGGCTTGTCTCCTCCGGCCCGTGGTGCCGGAAATGGGTTGATGAAAGAAGCGGAGAAAAAGAGATCAGCGCAGCGATGCGTAGAACTGCTCAAGTTCCTGCGTGCAGCGTTGCGGCTTCTCGAAGGTCGTCCAGTGGCCGCAGCCATCGAAGACCACTTGCCGCGATCCGGTGATGCGCGCCGCCATGGCGGCCACGTTGGCGGGCGGAGCAACGCCGTCCTGGTCGCCTGTCACGAGCAGGGTCGGCACGCCGATGCGCTCGATCTCGGCCGACTGTGCCTTGGCCAGTGCCTCGCAGCTTTGCGCATAGCCTTCGGGCGATTGGCGCATCACGCTTTCGCGAACGAGTGCCAGTACGGCGGGTTGCTCGGCCTTCGTCTCCGGGCTGGTGGCGCCCTTGACGATGGCGTCGGCAATCTCCTGCATGGCCGCCGCACCGCCACGCGCGGCCGCCGCACGCGCCACGATGTTCGGCCGAGCCGCTTCGGGTGGTGCGACCAGCGGGCCGAACAGGGCCAGCGACTTGATCTTGCCGGGGTTGCGCACGGCGAGATGCTGCGCAACGACGGTGCCGAGTGAGTGCGCCAGCACGTGTACCGATTCGACGCCCAAGTCGGCGAGCAGGACTTCGAGTGAAGCGGCATAGCCTTCGATCGTCAGCGGCTCCGCGAGCAGCGGCGAACGTGCGCTTCCGGGGAGATCCGGGCGGATCACCTTGAAGTCCGACAAAGCAGCCAGCAATGGCGTCCAGGTGTTCGACGAACCGCCGAGTCCGTGAATGCACAGCAGCGCCTCGCCGTTGCCGTCGATCTCGACGGCCAGTCCGTTGATGATTTGAGTCGTCATCGCGTTGCGCTTCAGACGAACTTGTTCTCGATCGCACCCAGGCGATCAATCTCAACGCGCACTACGTCGCCCGCCTTCAGGTACCGCGGCGGCGACATGCCCATGCCCACCCCGGCCGGCGTTCCCGTGGCGATGACATCGCCCGGATACAGCGTGATGCCGCGCGAAATTGTCTCGATCAGCGTCGGGATGTCGAAGATCATGTTCTCGGTCGGGCCGTCCTGCCGCAGCTCGCCGTTGACCCAGCAGCGCACGCGCGTCTTCGTGCCGTCGAACTCGTCGGCCGTCACGATCCACGGGCCCATCGGGCAGAAGGTGTCGAAGGACTTGCCCATGTCCCACTGGCCGTGCCGAATCTGCACGTCGCGCGCCGTCACGTCGTTGAGGACCGTGTAGCCGAACACGTGGTCCATGGCCGCAGCGCGGGTGATGTTCTTGCCGCCCTTTCCGATGACGACGGCGAGTTCGGCTTCGTAGTCGATCTGTGTCGAGATCTCGCTGGGAACCAGCACGTCGTCGTGCGGGCCGACCACGCACTCGGGCACCTTGGTGAAGACGATGGGCCATTCGTCGGTCTTGGCGCCGCTATCCTTGAAGACGGAGGCCGAGAGTTCCTTGGCGTGAGCGTGGTAGTTGCGGCCGACACACCAAAGGTTGCGCCGGGGCTTGGGCAGCGGCGCGTCCAGCGCGACATCCGCCACCTTGACGGCTGCACCGATCGCGACTGGCGCCGCTCCGCCTTGGGCCATGGATTCGATGATGCTCAGGGCACCCACGGCCGCTTGCTGCGGCGTCAGGTCGAGCGGTTGGATGGTCAGGCCGTCGTCGGAAACAAGTCCCACGCGGCGGGTGCCGTCGGCGATGTAAGTTGCGATGCGCATTTCAGTCTGCTCCTGTGATTTCTCTCTGCAGTTTTGCGGTTCCGATCAAGGCACCGCGGGGATGGAGCAACTTTAAAAACGCAGCTCTTTTGGCGCTTATCGACGAATCCGACGACGTATCAGGGAGTCCGGTGCAGTGCTAGGTACTTACCCGGGTGGCCGTCAAATCAGGGCTCGCCAAGGCGAACAATTGCACCGTCAACCCACCTTGGAGGAGCTGAAAGATGGCGGAGGCGTACGCGCTGCACGAGGGAGCTTTTGGCACGGCGATCGTTCTCGAATCCCGAGCCAACCTGGTGTCGCACGCCCATTCCGAATCGCAACTGGCGATGTGGCTCGGCGGCAGTCGTGCAGTCGCCAACGTCGGCGCTGAGGTCGTGCCCTACGGCGAGAACGTCGCACTCGGCGTCAACGCCTTCGAGGCGCACGACATGGTGATGGAGGGCAGCGGCTCCTGCCTCTTCCTCGTCTTCATGATTTCCAAGCAGTGGCTGGACGCGCTGGGCAACGCAACGGGACGCAACTTCCGATTTCCCTCCCCGCGCGTTCCCATCAACTCCGCAATGCGCCGCTCGTGCTGGCGGGTGCTCGACCTGATCATCTCCGCCGACAAGTCGCGCCCGGCCATCGACGACGAAGTGGAGCGGCTTCTGGAGGCGGCCATTGCGGCTTCGACCACCGGCGGCGCCGAATCGCCTGCGAGTTCCGTGGGCGTGATGCTTGACCATCGTCTGCGCAGCGCCATTGCCCACATGCGTGAACACGTTTCCGAAATCACGACGATCGATGAGATCGCGGCGAAGGTCGGGTTGTCGCGCGCGCACTTCTTCGCTCTTTTTCGCGACCAACTCAACACGACGCCTCAGGTGTTCTGGAGCGGCGTGCGGGTCGAGGAAGCCATGCGCCGCGTTGCCGAAGGCGGCGCACTGACCGAGGTCGCCATGGATCTCGGATTTTCAGCGCCAGGCAATTTTTCGCGCTTTTTCAAGGAGCACACTGGCGTTTCGCCGTCGATCTTCAAGCGGGCGGCGCGCGATCCGTCACCTGTGACCGTTACCGGCGTCCCCAGGGAGCAGTTCTAGGCTGGCGGCTTCGATGCAGTCAGGGCGCAATGCCAAGTCTTGCTTCGGTGCGAATCGGACCAACCGATGGGGCTGCTTTCGCCGGCATACCGGCCATGCGACAGTCGATGGCGAGCGGCAGCACCGGGCCCTGTGCCGTCCGTCGCCGCCCATCGACCTACGTTAGGTATGTCGTGCGAAGCTGCCTTTCGCCGCTGCGCCGGGAGCTCACCAATCCGGCGAGGAGCGGTCCTTCGAGGCGCGACGAAGGCAGGCGCCGATGAACAATGACCGTGCCGACTCACGGCTGGAGCCAGAAGCGGCGGTTGGTCCACCTGCTCTAGCACGGTCGGTGAACGGGTACCTGGCCACTCAATGTGGTCACCACAGAGCGGCCGTCACCAAGATCAGCAGCGCATGGCCGACTTTAAATGCCGCATCACCGTTCCGTTCACTGTTACGCTCCGGAACCGGCAGGAAACTCGCTGTTCCATAGGGGATCTTGGTCATGAGATGGTTGGCGGGGCTCATTCTTCTGTTCTCTGCGCTCATCTGGCTTTTCCCGGCCTCCGGCCAAGCCCTGCCGTTTCCCAGTGCGCCAATCAATCTCGTGGTTCCGCTTGCCCCGGGTGACGCTGCGGACATCGCCGCGCGCACCTTGGGCGAAGAGATCTCGAGGCTGCTGCAGACGCCGGTGCTGTCGATCAATCGACCCGGCGCAGGGGGCGCTGTAGGTACCCACAGCGTGGTCCAAGCCAAGAAAGACGGGTACACGATTCTGTTTGCGCAAAACAGCGCGCTGACCTTTCGTGCCGTTCTCGACCCGCAGTCGGTCACCTACGACGCGCTTCGGGATCTGGTGCCACTCGGTACCGCCTCACGCACGCCAACGCTCCTGGTCGTGCGCAGCGACTCACCGCATAGGAGCTTCGCGGAGCTGATCGAATACTCGAAGAGCAGACCGGGCCAGGTGCGCATTGGTCACCCCGGCTCCGGCTCCGTCGGTGATTTCTGCGTGCAGTTGATCAACGCGCTCACGGGTGCGGAACTCGTGGGGATTCCGTATGCCGGCGCCGCGCCGGGCATCGTTGCATTGCACGGAGAACACATCGAAGGTGTCGTGCTGGCGCTGGGTGCGCTGAGCGCTCACATCAAGTCAGGGGCGTTCCGGGGCCTTGTCGCTTCGAGCAGATCTCCCGAGTTTGTCGACATCCCCACGATGCGCGAGCTCGGCTATCAAGAGGAACTGTTCGGCATCTGGTTCAGCTTTCTCGCGCCCGCAGGCATCCCCGAAGACGCGAGGAAGGCCCTCGTTCGCGCGATCGAGCAGGCGGTGAACGCTCCCGCAGTGACGGCAAGGCTGGCGCCGCTCGGCATTTTGCAGAGCTATGCCACACCCGAGCAGACTACGGCCGAGATCCGCGCGGAGTTCAAGCGAGTGGGGGACATGGCCCGGAAGACCGGTTTGATCAGATGAGGCTGGTCCTGCAGGCGCCGAAGGAGACCTATTGCAGCGCTGCCGCGGCGCGCGCATCCGGCACCACGTCGTAGGCATAGAGGCGCTTGCGAAATTCGGCGTGCGCGGCGAGCGCCGCGTCTCGGGCACTGAGATCGATGTCGGTAGAGTCGAGACGCAGTCCATTCTGTCGGGCACCAAGCTGAATCTCCGCCACGCGCGTGCGACGCAAGCGATCGTAGGCAAGCAGCGACTTTCCTACTCCCGATGTGTCCACCTGGCCCAGAATCGTGGCGAGCGCCATGCCGTCCTCGATGGCCTGGTTGGCCCCCTGACCCAGATGCGGAAGCATCGGATGTGCCGCGTCGCCGAGCAGCGTCAACCGGCCCTTGGTCCAGGTCGGTAACGGCTCGCGGTCGTAGAGTGCCCAGCGAAATGTCTCGTCGACCTGCTGAAGGACACTGGCGATGCGGGGATCCCAGCCTTCGAACTCGCGGACCAGCACCGCTGGATCGCCGGGTGCGGACCAGGATTCCTTCATTTCCTCATCGGTCGGGACAAACCCGACGTAGTTGACCATCGTTGCGTGACGAACAGGGAAGACCAGGAAATGCCTGGACGGTCCGGCCCACATTTGCCAGCGGTCCATCGGCCAGTTCGGCAGGCGCTCCCGTGCAATGAGACCTCGATAACAAATGGTGCCGTGAAAGACCGGCTTGGAGAGCGGAAAGACGTAGGAACGCAGTTCGGAATGTATTCCGTCGGCAGCAACCACAACGTCGGCCTCGGCCATGGTGCCGTTGCCAAATTTGACGCGGGCTAGGTCGTCGGTCTGCTCGAAGGCGATGGCACGATGGTTGGTATGGACGATCCCGGCGGGCAGGTGGGCAGCGAGGAAATCGACAAAGTCGGCGCGGTGCATGCCAAAGGTCGCGTTCCAACCGGAGGCATCCGACACCTGCACCGGGGCGATCGGGGTACCGTCGTGGCGAAAGTAGTAGGAGCCGGGACCCACTCGCGCACCCCATCTCTCGACGGCGGGCCCGAGGCCCACACGCTCCAAGTGGCGCACAGCATTCGGTGTCACAAACACACCAGCGCCGATCTCGCCCAATGCGGACGCCTGTTCATAAACCGAAACACGCAGCCCCTGTCGGATCAGCGCATTGGCGGCAAACAAGCCGCCAATGCCGCCTCCGATGATCAGCACGTTTGGTCGAGATGCCATTTCAACCCGATCGATCATCATTCAACAGGGCATTGTGAGAGCGCAACCTGCGGAGGGCAACGGCAATTGACGAGGAGCTGCTTCTCGCTATGCCGGGCGAACGCGCCTGAGGCTTCTGGAAGATCGCGAATGGTCTCTCTGATCGGCCGCCCTTGACTGTGGGGCTCGGACGACCACCCAGTTGTTTGGGTAGCGGCCACTGGATTGCCTTCGACATCGGAAACTCGCCGGCCGCGTGAGCGTCGGCGATCGGAATCCCCACAGCGGCCGCGCGCGGACCAATGATGGCGCCTTGCTGGTCCTGGAGCACGAAAGCAAGGTCAGGGGCCTGCTGGCCCATGAGGTCGAACCACTGAGGCGTCAAATCACCAGGGCGGTGAGCCACCGTGTTTGCTTGAGGCGGCAGCGGGAACCCGCGGGTCGTGTCCCTGGTTGCTCATCGCTTCATTGTCCCCAAGGGCTGCCGAGTTTCCACGGCACGGTGACCGGGATCGCGTCACCCAAACTTCAACGTGGGGCCTTCGACAAGCTGAAGCGGGATGACGGATACAACAAGTGACCGTGGGTAAGTCTCGTAATGCCCGCGCCACCCGGGACCTGGGTTGCTAGCATGCGCCATGACCAGCATTCGAACTCTGGATGCGATGTCAGCGGTATTGGCAACAAGCGGACCTGCTGCGGCCTTGGCGTACCTCAACGAGGGCGTCCCGCACCGCTTCACCGCCGTTTATCGATTTGCAGGGCCGCTCCTTCACAACGTTTTCCTTCACGACAAGGCCGGCCGGATGCGGCCCGACTTCTTGGCCGTGGTTCCGTTCAGTCGCAGTTTCTGCCAGTTCGTGGTGAAGGATCGTGCGTTTCGTACCGACAATTCCGTCGCCGACCCTCGCCTCTTCGGGCACGCGTTGCGGGGAATCGTTATCTCCTATCACAGCGTGCCGGTGCTCGATCATGTGTCGGGAGAACTCTGGGGCACGCTTTCCCATTTCGACATGCGGCACCTGCACCTGCCTGATGAAGAGTTCGAACTTTTGCAAGGTACGGCTTCGCTGCTTCCCCGACATCTGGCCGACATCTGATCGGGGCAGCTTCCAAGCCTTCTTCGATCGCTCGCTGAAGCCTTCGGTGCACGCAACGCGTCGTTCGCCCTCACACCGGTGGTGCAGCCTCGTTTTTCACCGGACCCTCATGATTGCGAGAGCTTGCGCCTTGCGGGCGCCAAGCCCTCTAGGCGGTCCAGTTGCGTGGCACGGCTGCCCGACGGAATGGGATGCTGGACGGCGCCGCCTTCAGTCCTTGAGGTCTGCGGGCACCTTGCCCCCGTTGGCCGCAACCTTCGTCATCACCTGCCGGTGAAGCCACACGTTCATAGCGGCCGAATCGTTCACGTCGCCGGCGAAGTGAAGTTCCTGCGCGAGTTCTTTCCTGGCGGCGAGGGAGCTGTCGAGGCCAAGCAACTTCATCAGGTCCACGATCGACGTTTTCCAGTTGAGCTTTTCACTCGACTTCGCAGCCAAGCCGTCCAGCATCCCTTCGACGTCGACTTCACTCATCGCGACGGGCGCTGCGGGAGACGTGGGTGCGTTGCCGGCAGGCGCGGTTGCGCTCGCTCCTGTGGACGTTGGCGCCGTTGACGCTGCGGAGCCTGATGCCGGGGCGTTTGCCGCGTGCGAGGACGGGAAGATCTTGCCAAGGATGTTGCTGAGGATGCCCATGAGTTTTCTCCTGAAAGAAGCGACAGTGCACCCTGTTGCCGTTCCCTGGTGTGGGACTTCGCCGCCATGACGGGGGTGAAGATCCCCAGGGCCTTTGAGATCCGCCGTTACTTCGTCGGTGCACGCGACGCACCTGCTCCACCTGAACCTGGCAGCAGCGTCCCCGCCCGCTGTCTAGCCTCCCGATTCGGTTGCCAGATCCGTCCAGCCATCCACCTCGTCGGCTTCTGCCGGGATGCTGGTCGGGCAACGCCAAGCTGCCGACCGTCACACGCCCGTCTCGAGCGCACACGATGAACCCACTCCTCCTTTCCAACCGATTCGTTCAAGCCGGTGCCGATCAGGTACGGAACGGCCTGGCGCGCCCGCGCATTGAACCTTGGCTCGAGCTCTCCAACACGCCGAACCGCTACCTGCCGACCGACGTCAATCTGAACGGGATCGTGGCCTCGCCTGACGGCCGACAGTGCCTGACGATCCAACTCGTGGCGGGCCAGCTCTGGTGCATCGACACGCAGACCCGCGCCGTGGCCGAAGTGCGCATGGAAAGCGGAGACCTCAAGAATAGAGGTGGCCTGGTGCTCACAGGTGCCGCCGAACGCAACATCATGCGCACCGCAGCCCACGACGTCGCACGCGTGCGACTCGCTCCGGGGTGGGCCGCGGGGCCGGATCGAAAGGCGCCTCACCGACCCGCACCTGCACCCATCCGACCACAGCGGCGGTCCCGGGCGGATTGATGGCCGTGAACAGCCAGCTCGGCAAGAAGAAGGCCCCGCGCCCCCTCTCCCTTTCGATGTGGTCAGCGTCGCACCCGCACCCTGACGCCCCCGCCATGGAGGCGCGCAGGTCCAACCATGTTCGACGTCCAAGGAAGTGCCTGTTCGTTGGGCATCGCAATGAAATCCAAGCCGCATGCGGCTTCGGCGCGATTCGCACCGTGTTATCCACAGGGTCATTCACCGACTCCGGGGACAAGAGCGCTCTGACTTTCCCACGACGAGCGAGTTGAAAGCGACCCACTCTGCCTGCTGCGCCACGCCCTCGGCGTTGTACGGCGTTTCCCTGGTTCTCCACAGCCCGCTCGCCGCGGCCTCAGCCCATGGCGCGCGTCCCCCGATCGGATCCATCGGCATGGCGGTGGTGACCCGATCGCGCCGTGGATCGGGCGCGGCTCCTTGTGGGGCGTCGTCCTCTCGCGGCGAGGTCGGCCGGCTATCGGCCGAATCGATCAACCTTGAAAACACTCAACTTGCCGTCGCCCTCCAAGCGTGCGATGCGAACTTCCGATAGCGCCTCCACGCCGGCTTCGCGCAGCTTGCCCTCGAGCTCTTCCATGGTGATCATCTCCCGCTTCATGGCCTTGCGCACGACGCGTCCATGCCGCACCAGGACCTCCGGCTGGGGCTCGAGAAACCTGGCCACGGCCGCGAATCGATAACTCAACCAGTCAAGCCCGAAGTTCCATGCGACAAGGGTGGCCAGCAAGACAAGTCCATCGTTGATCGACTTGTACTCGCCCTGCATCGCGTTGCTGGCGGCATCGGCCACGAGCACGACGAAAAGCAGGTCTGCCACCCCCATCGAGCCGACGTCACGGCGCAGCACAAAGCGAAAGACCAGCAGCAGGAACCAATACACCACGGTGCCCCGGACAACCATGTGCCAGACAGGAAACTCGCGCGCGAAGAGTTCGGCCATCTCCCTCACGATGCTGTTCCGAGTGATGGCAGATGCGGGGTACCGGCCGCGAGCCGCTGCGCGACCGCAGTGAGCAAGGCATCCGCGAATCCGCCCGGCGCTCTCGCGACCCGTCTCGCGCTCGTGATTACACGGGGTCGGCAGCTCCAGGCGATGCGGGCCCCGCAGGCCTCGAGGGCGCTCACCAGTTCGACGTCCTCGCTGCATGAGAGGTGGCGAAAGCCGCCCGCGCGACGGTAGGCTGCTGCCGAAACACCAAGGTTGGCGCCATGGACATGACGATGTGCATCGCAGTCGAAATAGGTTTGCGCGAAGTGCGAACGCAAGAGGTCGGCATGTACGCCATGGGGAGACCAGTCCTGGACGTCAACGGTACCGCACACGGCGTCTGCCTCCAACGCGAGCTGTTCGGCGAGCCATCCCGGCGAAACCAGCGTGTCGGCGTCCGTGAACGCCAGCCATCTGGCGCCTCTTGCGAGCAGGTGCTCAGCGCCGGCAGCGCGCGCTGCGCCCACGTTGCGTGCATGAAGGGTCAACACCGTGGCGCCAGCCTGCGCCGCCAGCACGGCCGTGCCGTCGGTGCAGGAGTCCGTCACAACCACCAGCTCGACGGGCTCGGCGTCGAGCAGATTGTGTCCCGCTGCCCGAGAAATGCAGCGAATGCATTGCACGATGACGTCTTGTTCATTGTGCGCAGGAACGACGACGCCGATCATGGGCTTGAATGGATAGGGTATTGAACGAGGCGAGGCCCGCTGCAGGCGCCGGAAACAACAAAGCCGACCTCGCATCGTCTGTCGCGATCCTGGTCGTCACGGCACATGTCAAAAGCGATCGGCAGCACGGCTCCCGTGCGATGGAATACGTCGCTGTGTCTCGAAGAAGCGCAGCATCTCCTCGCTGGCATCCGGGCCCAGGGGATCGGCAAAGGACCCTCCGAGGCTTCCACCCGACCACGCGTGCGCCGCATCGTGCAGAGTCCAGTGCTCGCCGCGCACGCCCGAGCCCTCATGAAGGTAGTTGCGACGGGTAAACCGCCGGCCATCGGGCCCGGTGTGCTCGCAGGATTTGAAGGCGCAGTCGGCTCCCAGCGAAGCTTCGATGACCTGAGTTCCATTGAGAGGGTGCACGACGGCATCTCTGTCGCCGTGAAAGACGATCGTCGGCATCTCGCGCGGCACGCTGGCTTCGCGCGGGGCGCCCCGCAGCGCGGCCAAGCCAGACGACAGGTCTGTCCCGGCGCGTGCCGCCAGACCCGAGTGCACGCCGACAGCGGCGTACACGTCAGGGAAAAGGTCCCCCAGCAAGGCTGCCATGGCACCGCCGGCTGACAAGCCGGCGACGTAGATGCGATCGATATCCACGCCTTGCTCGCGCGCGACTTGCAAGGTGAGTGCGGCGATGCGCGCAGGATCGCCCGCGCTGCGCGTCTGGTGCGCCGGTTCGAACCAGTTCCAGCACTGGTGCGCGTTGGCGCTACTGGGTTGCGCGGGATAGAGAACGACGAAGCCATGCCGCTCGGCGGCCAAGTTCATCGTGGTGCCCGCCGCGAAGTCCCCCGGATCCTGGCCTGCGCCGTGGAGCATCACGGCCAGCGGAGCGCCGTGACGCGGCGCTGTCGCCGGCACATACAGGCTGTGATCGTCGTGGATCGCCGTCATCGGCGCGGAGCGAATTGTTGCAGAACCTGAAGATGCCGAGGGGAAGAATGAGGCGCTCGCCTCCGAGGCCATCTGAAACCAGGAGAGAAATGGATTGAATGTCGTGAGGCTGCTTTGCATGCACGCACTTTGCGTGCCGCGGCCGGCAGCGACCCGTGAGCCGACGACCTGCGCGAAAGTAGGCCGAAATGCCGGTGGCTGCGATCCGCGAAGGCAAGTACAAATAGCCCGGCTCGTCATTGGTGACACGCTGTGCGCACAGGCGGGGGCAGAGACGTCGCAGCATCCTGCGTTGGCACTGGTGCTCGATCGCACGAGGTGCGCGATGGTCGACGACGATCTGAGCTTGCAAGGGCGAGGCGTTGTGGCTCGATTGGCAGCCGGACCGGCTCCTGTCGAACCTCAATCTTTCCGCGGGCGCTTCGCTGACCAACGTTCCTGTGGCAAGTCAGCGGCGGAGCATCGGACCACCGTGCGATGTCCTACAAGCATGGCCTCGCGCCACCTGTCGACATCGTGGAGACAGGTTCGTTCCTCGTGACGCTGACGTTCGTGCGTGAGCGTCTGCGGGCGGTTTCCTGGCACGTGGCGTGGCGCGCCACTTCGAGCGCGAGGGCCTTTTCAAGATCCTGAAGCCGCAGGTCGGAATGATCACGTTGCGCGGAAGAAGTCGAACGCCTGCAACCGAACAACTGATGGCATGTCTGCGCTCGACGGCAGCCGACGCGCGCGTTCGCAAGACCATCGGACTTTGACGGTCTCAAGCAGGTGCACGTCCCGCGCTATCGACGGCAGCATCGCGGCCGGGCTACAGTCTGCGGACGACGTCCGCTCGCAGTCTTGGCGCGACATCGCGCTGGGCGCGCAACGTGCGTCTTCACGACCCTGGCGAGCGCCAGGGGCACCATACGCCCCCGGACGAGAACTAAAGTGATCCCCAAAATGGGGTAGACACTGACGTTGCGGTCCGAATGCGTGACTTAATGCCGCGATTTCTGGTGGCCGCAGGAACACACTGCCCTTGTTTCTTCAAGGGATTGTTCAAGGCAATCTTTCGACCCGCCCAGCGCGGGTCTTTTTTTGGCCTGGAGCATCCTGCCGCTCGAGACCCGCAGTGGAAATGGCGCACAGACGTTTGCTCGGGATCCGCCTTTGCCCTTGGTCCGATGCGGCGACGATCCGAAGGGCGGTGCCCGCCCAGTCCGAAACTACCCGCGCAGGCCAGCCTGGGTCGAAGAAGCGCAATCCATTCACTTGCGCTCCCGGGGCGTCCCGACAAGGTTGTCTACAACAGCTCCAGCCTGGCCGGGCAGATTGCCGCCGTCGAAAGCGGACTGGCCGTCGCCGCGCTGACCCAGTGCAGCGCTCCGGCGCACCTGCAGGTGCTCGGGATCGAGCACGGGCTCGGGCCGCTCGAACCGATGCAGGTGGCCCTCTCCGCAGTTCGGCCTCGCGCGGATCGAAGGCCGTCGACAGTCTCCACCGCATGCTGCTGCAGACGTTGCGCCAGACGTCGAGCGCACCCTGAAGCCGGCCGAGCATGGCATCCAGGGCGCCCATCTGTCAGCGCTCAGTTGCGCACGATCGCGTAGGCCGCCATGCCTGCGAGCACACCGGTGCGGCGCGCGCGCTCGCGGGCGCGCATCTCATCGTCCCAGCGGCGGCGGTCGCACTCCCAACTGTTGCCGGTGACCCAGAGGCAGTCGGCATGCCGCTGGTCGGCGCGATTGCGCTCCGCCGAGCCGGCCACACCGCCGGCCACCACGCCCGTCACCACACCGGCGCGCTGCGCGTCACGGCGGTTGTGCCAGTCGTTGTTCCAGTGGTTGTTGCGTTGCCACTGGTTGTTGTTCCAGCCACTGTTGTTCCAGTGGCTCGGCGGCGGGCGGTGGCGCGAGCCGTGGCGCTGCGCATCGGCCGCGCCGGCCCCCACCACCAGCGCCGCGATGACCAGCGTGCGCAGGACGTTCATGGCTTTTGCACCAGATCGACGATGCGGGTCGCCGTCGGGTTGGCCGCAGCAGCGCACTCCTTGCCGAGCTTGGTGACGCTGGTGCTGATCCAATCGCGCGTGAGCCGACCGACCGACGGGCCGTTGCGCCCGGTGAGGTAGCCATGCAGCCAGACCATGCCATTGGCGAGATAGTCCTGCGCCTCGACGGCGCGGCGTCGCTGCAGCTCGCTCGCGTTCGGGGGCGGCAGCACCTGCGAGGCCGCGGCGTTGAAGTCGGCGCAGGAGAGGGTCGAGGCATCATCCGCCGCCGCGCTCGCCGATGCGGCGGCCCGAGGCGCCTGCGCCATGGCCGCCTGCCCGATGAAGATCGATCCGATCGCTGCCAAAGTCTTGAGTCGATGCATCTGCGCTCCTTGGACGGCGCCTTGCCGCCTCTCGACCATCCTAGAAAGTTCGGCCCCCGGCGTCCACCTCAGAGCAACTCGATGCCCGGCAGGGTCTTGAAGCAGGTCTCGCGCGTGATCCGCACGAAATCGTCCAGCCATGGCCGGCCTGAGGTGGCTGGAGCGCACGCCATGTGCAGTTCGCCCGTCAGGCCTTTTCGGCCCACCGGTCTGGCCGTGACGTAGCCGCGCTCCAGGTAGCCCTGCACCGCCCACATCGGCAGGGTGGCGACACCTCGGCCACTCGCCACGAGCTGCAGCATGGCCACCGTGAGTTCGGTCGTGCGCCGGTGCGCCGGCTCGATGCCCGCCGGTCCCAACACCTGGCGCACGATGTCGAGCATGTCGTCGGGCACCGGATAGGTGATCAGCGTCTGGTCGGCGAAGTGCCGGGCAGTGAGATGCTCCCTTGCAGCGAGCGGATGGTCGTTGGCCAGCAGTGCCACGATCTCAAAGCGGAACAGCGGGTGGTAGTCGACCGCCTCGTCCGCGTCCTGTTCAGACACGATCGCGACCTCGGCCCGGTCCTGCAGCACCAGCGCAATCGGGTCCGGGTGGAAGCCCGACACGATGTCCAGTTCGATCTCGGGCCAGCGGTTGCGAAACTCGTCCATCGCCGGCATCAGCCAGTCGAAGCAGGTGTGGCACTCGACCACGATACGCAGTTGCCCATCGCCCCCCTGCCCCAGGCGGGCGACGTCACGCTCGGCCTCGTCGACCAGCGCCAGCGCCGCGTCGGCCAGTTCAAGGATGCGCTGGCCCGCGCCGCTGAACCGCGGCGGCACCGACTTGCGCTCGAACAAGGGGGTGCCGAAGTGCTCCTCCAGCACCTTGACCTGGTGCGACAACGCCGACTGGGTCAGATTGAGCATCTGCGCCGCGCGCACCAGGCTGCCGGTATCCCGCAGCGCGGCCAGGGTGCGCAGGTGGCGAATCTCGAGAAGCGAAGCCATCTTGAAACACTTTCACGTTATCCGATAAAAAGTTTCGTTTGAATCATACAAGGTGCCACGGGATGATCGGCGCATGACACGTATGCACACCCTCGGTTTCCCACGCATGGGCGCCCAACGCGAACTGAAGTTCGCCCTCGAAAAGCACTGGCGCGGCGAGATCGACGCCAACGAACTCGAAACGATCGGCGCTGAATTGCGCGCGCGCCACTGGCAGGCGCAGCGTGACGCGGGCCTCGACTTCGTGACCGTCGGCGACTTCGCGTTCTACGACCATGTCGCCAACCACATCCAGTTGCTGGGCTGCGAGCCCTCGCGATTCGCGTTTCAAGGCGATGAGCCCGAGATGGCGCGCTACTTCACGATGGCGCGGGGCGTCGCCGACGCGGCGTGCGACCAAGGCTGCCCGCACGGCAGCCACACCCACTTCGCCTTGGGGATGACCAAGTGGTTCGACACCAACTACCACTATCTGGTCCCTGAGTTCTCGGCGAACACGCACTTCGGCCTGTCTTCCGTGCGTCTCTTCAACGAGGTCGCACAGGCCCAGAAGCTCGGGCACCCGGTCAAGGCGGTGTTGCTCGGGCCGCTGAGCTTCCTGTGGCTGGGCAAGGAAAAGCAACCCGGGTTCGACCGCTTCACGCTGCTGGATTCGCTGCTGCCTGTCTACGAACAGGTCCTGGCCAGGCTCAAGTCCCTGGGTGCCGAATGGGTGCAGATCGACGAGCCGGTCCTGGGCCTCGACCTTCCCGAGGCCTGGCGCCACGCGTTTGAGCGCAGCTACTGGCAGCTCGCCCGTAGCGCACCGAAGCTGATGCTGGCGACCTACTTCTCCCCTCTGTCCGAGAACCTGCGCCTGGCCTGCCAGCTTCCGGTGGCCGGCCTGCACGTGGACGCGGTGCGTGCACCGGCCGAGCTCACCGGCGTGGCCGACTGGCTCCCCGCGCACAAGGTGCTCTCGATCGGGATCGTGGACGGCCGCAACATCTGGCGCACCGATCCGGACACCGCGCTCGCGCGCCTGAAGCCCGTGGCCGACAAGCACCAGGGCGAACTCTGGATCGCGCCCTCGTGCTCGCTGCTGCACGTCCCGTTCAGCCTGGCGGACGAGACCCGACTCGATCACGAGTTGAAATCCTGGCTCGCCTTCGCCATCGAAAAGCTCGATGAGTTGCGCGTGCTGCGCGCGGCACTCGATGGCGAGGACAGCGTCGTGGAAGCCGAACTGCTCGCCGCCCGCAAGGCCGTGGCGGCGCGCCGCGGCAGCCCGCGAGTGCATCGTGCCGATGTTGCCTTGCGCCTGGCGCGCAGTGTCGCCAGCGATGACCGACGCGCTTCCAGGTTCACCGAGCGCCAGGCGCAGCAGCGTGCCCGGTTCGCATTGCCGCCGCTGCCCACGACCACCATCGGATCGTTCCCACAGACCGCGGCCATCCGCGCGGCCCGCGCCGCCTTCAGGCGCGGCGAACTCGACGCCGCTGCCTATGGCGAAAAGATGAAGGCCGAGATCGCACTGGCCGTGCGCAAGCAAGAGGAACTGGGCATCGACGTCCTCGTGCACGGCGAGGCCGAACGCAACGACATGGTCGAGTACTTCGGCGAGCAACTCGACGGCTTCACCTTCACCGCCAACGGCTGGGTGCAATCCTACGGTTCGCGCTGCGTGAAGCCGCCGATCATCTATGGCGACGTGGCCCGTCCCGCGCCGATGACGGTCGAGTGGACGGCCTATGCACAGAGCCTGACGAAGCTGCCGATGAAGGGCATGCTCACCGGCCCGGTCACCATCCTGCAGTGGTCCTTCGTGCGCGACGACCAGCCACGCAGCGTCACCACCGAGCAGATCGCCTGGGCGATCCGCGACGAGGTGGTGGATCTGGAGCAGGCCGGCATCGGGATGGTCCAGATCGACGAGCCAGCGATCCGCGAAGGCCTGCCGCTGCGGCGCGCGGGATGGAAGGCCTACCTGGAGGGCGCGACGCGGTCGTTTCGCATCAGCGCCTGCGGCGTGGCCGATTGCACGCAGATCCATACGCACATGTGCTATTCGGAGTTCAACGACATCCTGCCGGAGATTGCCGCGATGGACGCCGACGTGATCACCATCGAAACCAGCCGCTCCGACATGGAACTGCTGCGCGGGTTCGGCGACTTCCGCTACCCCAACGAGATCGGCCCCGGCGTCTACGACATCCACTCGCCGCGCGTGCCGACGACCGACGAGATGGTGCGGCTGATGCGCAAGGCGGCCGCCGTCGTGCCGCCGGCCAACCTGTGGATCAATCCCGACTGCGGCCTCAAGACGCGCGGCTGGCCGGAAACCGAAGCGGCGCTGTCGAACATGGTCGCGGCAGCCAAGGTGCTGCGCGCAGACCTGTGCGCAGGGTGACGGCGACTACCTCGCCTTCAGCGCGAGCGCTCGGAGATACTCGGCCAGATCCAGTGTGCCGTCATGGTCGGGATTCGCCGCATCGAAGGTGGCCTTGCTCCGGATGCCGGCCCTGGCCGCTTCCTTGCGATCGAGGGTGCCGTCGTTGTCGGGGTTGGCCTCGTTGAACTGATACGTGATCGCGGCAACGAACTCCTTCCTATCGAGGGTGCCGTCCTTGTCGGGATTCGCATGCTCGAAGTCCCGCCTGGTGATGCCGAACTTCCTGGCCTCGGCCCAGCTGACGGTGCCGTCGTGGTCCGGATCGGCCTTCTCAAATGCCGCGGCAACGTCCATGTCCGTGGGTTGGTCGTCTGCGGCGAGCGCGGTCATCGAGATCATGGACACGGCGACGGCCGTCATGAGGACATTCATAGAGGCCCCTTCATGTCGAGAGCAAGGAGCGCGCCCTTGCGCTGCAGGAAGGTCCAGCGTAAGCACTGGCGAGCCGCGTCGCTGTCGGCCATTCGCCATTGCACGACGTCAGACGAGTGCGCGGGCGCCTTCGTGCCTACGCCAGCGAACGCAAGATCTTGTCGAGCGTGATCGGATAGTCCCGAACCCGAGCGCCGCAAGCGTTGTAGACGGCGTTGGCGATGGCCGCCGCGCTGCCGCACAGTCCCAGTTCCCCGACGCCCTTGGCCTTCATCGGCGACGACATGTCGTCCACCTCGTCGAGGAAGAAAACGTCCTGCGGCGGCACGTCCGCGTGCACCGGCACGTGATACTCGGCCAGATCACGATTGACGAAGTAGCCGTGGCGCGTGTCGACGATGGACTCTTCCATCAACGCCGCACCTAGGCCCATGGTCATGGCGCCAATGACCTGGCTGCGAGCCGTCTTGGGGTTCAGGATCCGGCCCGCGGCAAACGTGCCGCTCATGCGGCGTACGCGCACTTCGCCGGTCGCGGCGTCGACCCCCACTTCAGCGAAGTGCGCGCCGAACGTGGCCTGGGCATAGGTCTTGGTCAGCTCGCCGAACTTGATGCCGTCTTCCACCGACACGCCGGCGCGCCCGGCCACTTCGCCCAGGGTGAAGCTGCGCGTGCCGGCGATGACCCGTCCGTCCGCGAAGCGCGCGTCCGCAGGCATCAGGCCCGCCTTGCGCGCGATCGCTTCGCGCAGCTTCATGCACGCCGCGAAAACGCCCGCCGTCGCACTGTTGCCGCCCCACTGACCTCCCGAACCGCAGGACACCGGAAAGTCCGAGTCGCCCAGTCGGACCTCGACCTGCGACAGCGGCACACCCAGCAGTTCGGCCGCGGTCTGCGCAATGACCGTGTAGCTGCCGGTGCCGATGTCCGTCATGTCGGTGGAAATCGTGACCTTGCCGCGCGCATCGACCGCCGCGCGCGCCGCCGAGTCCATGGTGAGGTTGCCGCGGAACGCGCTGGCCATGCCCATGCCGACCAACCAGCGCCCGTCGCGCACCTGGCCAGGCGTCGCCGCGCGGCGCTCCCAGCCGAAACGCTGCGCTCCGGTGCGCAGGCAGCCGACCAGGTCACGCTGCGAAAACCTGCGTTCCGGCTTCTCGGGATCGGTCTGCGTGTCGTTGGCGATGCGCAGTGCGACCGGATCCATCTTCAGCGCCTCCGCGAGTTCGTCCATGGCGATCTCGAGCGCCATGAGGCCGGGCGCCTCGCCCGGCGCGCGCATGGCGTTGCCCTCGGGCAGGTCGAGCGTCGCGAGGCGATGCGAGGTCAGGCGGTTGGCTCCCGCATACAAAAGACGCGTCTGCATCGCGGCGGTCTCGGGCTGGCCGCCCGGCAGGTCGCCCGACCAGCTTTCATGCGCGATCGCAGTGATCCTGCCGTCGCGGCCTGCGCCGATGCGGATGCGCTGGATGGTGGCCGGCCGGTGGGTCGTGTTGTTAGTGATCTGCGGGCGCGCGAGTGCCACCTTGACCGGCCGACCCGCTGCGCGCGAGGCCAGCGCCGCCATGACGACGTCACTGCGAACCCACAGCTTGGAGCCGAAGCCGCCGCCAATGTAGCTGGACACCACGCGCAAGTTGCCGCGCGGCATGCCGAAGATCTCGGACAGATCGCGGCGCGCCCAGTCGATCATCTGGTTCGACGTCCAGACCGTGAGCTTGTCGCCCTGCCAGGAGGCGATGGTCGCGAACGGCTCCATCGCCATGTGACTCTGGTCTGGCGTCGTGTAGGTCTGATCGACCTTGACCGCGGCCTGCGCAAACGCGCCGGCGAAATTGAGGACCTCCGTGTCGGCCGGATCCTCCATCTTCGGCTTGACCGCCGATTCGCGTTCGCGCGCGAGATCGAAACGCCCGGGCTCGCGTTGGTAGTCGACGCGAACCAAGTGCGCCGCCGAGCGCGCCTGCTCGAAGGTGCCGGCCACGACGATCGCCACGGCCTGGTCGAAATGGTCGACCTCGGGTCCCGCCAGCAGCCTGGCCGTGATGGCCTTCGCCTTGCCGACCGGGCCGGCGTTCTCATGGGTGACGACCGCGATCACGCCCGGCGCAGCGCGCGCCGCGCTCGCGTCGATGCGCGTGATGCGGCCCTTGGGAATCGCGGCACCGAGGATCACGCCGTAGGCCTGGTTGGCGACGACATCGTGACGCTCGTAGGCATAGGGCGCGGTGCCCGTGGTCTTCAGCGGACCGTCGATGCGGTCGTGCGGCTGGCCGACCACCAGGAGCCGGTCGACCGGATTGCGCGCGGCGGGTTGATCGAAATTCATGGGTCAGCCCTTCGCTTCTGCCAGCACGGAAGCCAGCGTGCGTTCGACCAGCATCGGCTTGAACGCGTTGTGCTCGCTGGTGCGCGCGCCGGCGAGCGTGGCTTGCGCGATCGCGTTCGCTCCGGATCGCTGCTCCGCGGCCTCGACGCGCCAGGGCTTCGGCGCGAGGCCGCCATAGGCGAAGCGCCCGCGGCCGTCGGGCTGGACCACGGCCGCCACCGACACCAGCGCGAAGGCATAGGACGCGCGGTCACGCACCTTGCGATAGAAATGCTTGCCGCCCAGCGGCGGCGGCAAGGTCACCGCCGTGATGACCTCGTCGCGCAAAAGGGCCGTTTCGACGTCCGGCGTACTGCCGGGGGCGCGATGAAAGTCCGCGATCGGGATCGTGCGCTGCGTGCCATCGGCCCGAACCGCATGCACCGTGGCATCGAGTACGCGCATCGCCACCGCCATGTCGCTCGGATGCGTGGCGATGCACTGGTCGCTGGTGGCGAGGATCGCCAGGTTGCGGTCGAAGCCGCCCAGGGCGGCGCAACCGCTGCCCGGCTGGCGCTTGTTGCAAGGCTTGGTGGTGTCATAGAAGTACGGGCAGCGCGTGCGTTGCAGCAGGTTGCCCGCGGTGGTCGCCTTGTTGCGCAGCTGCCCGGAAGCGCCTGCCAGCAGCGCTCGAGCGAGGACCGCATAGTCGCGCCGCACACGCGGGCTGGCTGCCAGGTCGGTGTTGCGCACGAGCGCACCGATGCGCACGCCGCCGTCCGACGCCTCCTCGATCTGGTCGAGCCCCAGGCGGTTGATGTCGATCAGGTGGGTCGGCGTCTCCACCTGCAGCTTCATCAGGTCGAGCAGGTTGGTCCCGCCGGCAATCAGCTTGGCGCCCGGCGTGCTGGCCAGCGATGAGGCCGCGCCCGCAGGCGTCTGGGCACGTTCGTAGGTGAAGGCCTTCATGACTTGACCTCGGCCACTTCCTGGATCGCCTGGAGCATGTTCGCGTAGGCGCCGCAACGGCAGATGTTGCCGCTCATGCGCTCACGGATCTCGTCGGGGGTCGCCGCCTGGCTCGCCGTGATGTCGGCGCTCACGTGGCTCGGAACTCCGGCCCTGATCTCGGCCAGCGTCCCCACCGCCGAGCAGATCTGCCCCGGCGTGCAGTAGCCGCACTGGAATGCGTCGTGCGTGACGAATGCGGCTTGCATCGGATGCAGCCTGCCGGGCGTTCCCAGGCCTTCGATCGTCGTGATCTCCTCGCCCTCGTGCATCACGGCGAGCGTGAGGCAACTGTTGATGCGCCGCCCGTTCACGATCACGGTGCAGGCGCCGCACTGCCCATGATCGCATCCCTTCTTGGAGCCGGTGAGCCGAAGATGCTCGCGCAAGGCATCGAGCAGTGTGGTGCGCGTGTCGAGTGACAGCGTCTGCATGCTGCCGTTGACCTTGAAAGCGACTTGCATGGTGGGCCCCTTCGCGGCCGGCTCGGCCGCAGACCGGGCGACCGTCTGGGCCAGACTTCCAGATGCAGGAACGAGGGCGCCGGCGGCCGACGCCAGGCTCCCGGCGAGCACCCCTCGCCTGCGCACAAGAGGAAAGTTGACGTCGACTGTCATTGTGGGACCTCTGAATGTTGCGCGGCTGAAGAAAAAACTTCGGTCAGCCTAGGCACATCGCGCGGCGCGCCGGCATCCCAGATGGCGCGCGTTCCTGTAGGCGGTTGTCCATCGCGCCGGTTGTTGCTGGCAGCGAGAGTCTCCGAGCAAGGTCGTGTAGTGAATAATGCTTCTTTCACCCGCTGTGCCGTCTTGTCGGGCGGGCCCGCCACCCCAGACAAAGGACAGTCATGTCGGTCGAGCAGCGCAACAACGTCAAGGTGCTTGGCAGCGGGCCCACCACGATGGTCTTCTCGCATGGCTTCGGCTGCGACCAGAACATGTGGCGTTTCCTGGCGCCCCAGTACGCCGAACGCTTCCGTACCGTGACGTTCGACCTCGTCGGTGCCGGCCTGTCCGACCTGGGCGCCTATGACCCGGTCAAGTACAACCACTTGTCCGGGTACGCCGACGACCTGCTCGAGGTCATCGAGGAATTTGCCCAGGGGCCCGTCATCTTCGTCGGGCACTCCGTGAGTGCCATGATCGGCCTGCTGGCCGGCCTTCGTGCGCCCGAGCGCTTCGCGGGCCACGTGATGGTCGGCCCGTCGCCCTGCTACATCAACGACGGCGACTACGTCGGCGGCTTCACCCGTGAGGACATCGACTCCCTGCTGGACACGCTCGAATCGAACTACCTGGGCTGGGCGAGCAGCATGGCGCCGGCGATCATGGGCGCGCCGGAACAGCCCGAACTCGGCGTCGAGCTCACCCAGAGCTTCTGCCGAACAGACCCCGACATCGCCAAGCAATTCGCGCGCGTCACCTTCCTGTCGGACAACCGGGGCGACGTTCCCAGGCTCGACGCACCGACGCTCGTGGTCCAGTCCAGCGACGACCTCATCGCGCCCGTGGTGGTTGGCGAATACCTGCAGCGCACCCTGCCGAACTGCATGCTTCGCGTGGTGGAGAACGTGGGCCACTGCCCGCACCTGAGCGCGCCGTGCGCCAGCGCCGACGCCATGGACGAGTTTCTCGCGACGCTGGGCCATCGATGAATGCAGGAAGACGTCCCTGAGCTCCCCGACACCGAGAGACTGTTCGACGAGTTTCCGACGGGCCTGCTCGTGACCAGCGTCAGCGGCACGATCCTGAAGGTCAACGCCACGTTTTGCACGTGGCTCGGCATCGAGCGCGACGAGCTGGTCGGAAAGAAGCGCCTGCAGGAGCTCTTCACGATGGGCGGTCGCATCTTCCACCAGACCCACTGGCTGCCGACCCTGCAGATGCAAGGCTCGCTGTCGGAGGTGAAACTCGATGTGCGCCATCGGGACGGGCACACGATTCCCATGATGCTCAACGCCATCCGGCGCGCCACCCAGGGCGGCAGCTACGACGAGATCTCGATGGTGGTCGCCGAGGAGCGCAACAAGTACGAGCGCGAACTCCTTGCCGCGCGCAAGCGCGCGGACGAACTGGTGGCCAAGGAGCGCGAGGTCCAGGCCACCCTGCAGGTGACGCAGGCCCGGCTGCGCGAGGCCCTGCGGCTCGGCAACCTCTTCCTGTGGGACGTCGACGCCGCGACGGGGCTTCGCCGCTACGAAGACGATGTCGCGCGACTGCTCGGCTACCCGACGCCACGTCCGGTCGACGACACGCTCTACGCCGCGGCGGTCGAGCCCGCGGACCGGGACAGCGAACGACGCGCGATGGACTGCGCGCAGAGCCCGACCGACGAGGTCTCGAACTGCAGCTACCGACTCAACGGCGTCGACGGTCTCCAACGCACCGTCGTTTCATCGGGACATGGCTTCTTCAACGCGGACGGCACGCTGGCCTATTTCATCGGCGTGCTCAGCGACGTCACGGAGGCCACCCGGGAGCACGCGCGGGCGCAGGACCGGGCCCTGTTCGCCGAGCAGATGGTGGGCATCGTGAGCCACGACTTGCGCAACCCGCTGTCCGCCATCCTGACGGGCGCCAAGGTGCTCGCGCATGGAGAGACTGTCCCCGGCAAGCAGCGCGTGCTCGGCCATGTCACAAACTCCGCCCAACGCGCCCATCGCCTCATCGAGGAACTGCTCGATTTCACGCTCGCCCGCGTGGGCCGCGGCCTCGCGGTCTCACCCGCACGCCTGGACCTGCACGCCCTGGTCGCGGGCATCGTGGACGAGCTGAGACTGGCCTTTCCCGAACGCACCATCGTCCACCACGCCGAAGGCGAAGGGGAATGCACGGCCGACTCGGACCGCGTGGCCCAGCTGCTCGGGAATCTGGTGGGCAACGCGATGGCCTATGGGGAGCCGGGCAGCGTGACCACGGTGGTGTCGACGCTTCAGGCCCAGACCGCCAGCCTGTCAGTCCACAACTGGGGCGAGCCCATTGCGCAAGACATGCGGTCTGCGCTGTTCGAGCCGATGGTGCGGGGCGACCCCGGAGAGGGTGCCGGGCGCAGCGTCGGGCTGGGCCTGTTCATCGTGCGGGCCATCGCCCTCGCGCACGGCGGCGACGTCAGCGTGAGCTCGTCGCGCGCCACCGGCACGACCTTCAGCTTTCACTTCCCCAACGCCGGGTGAGGCCTGCGCACCAGGCGCTCACAGGGCCTCCAGTTCCTTCTCGACCGCAACGGCGTTGCCTGACCAGGCGTGCGCTGCGCGCGCCTGCACGAAAGGCATCGCGTATTCGCGGCCGATCATGCCCCGCGCGAACAGGTAGTTGTTGCGGGCCTTCTCGCCCATCGCGTCCAGATCGACCTCGCCGCGGCTGTCGCACGGGAAGGCCAACGCGCGGCCCTCATGAAACAGCGACTGGAAACGGATCTCGAACGCCGACGGGGTGTGCATCGAAAGACCTTTCAGCATGGGTTTCTCCGGAACTTGTCTTGCATCAATCGTGCCCGCGCTCGCACGGTTGACGCATCCTGCGCGTTGTTGAGGGATGCACGCAGGCAGGGCGGCCGACCGTGAAGAACTGCACGTTGCGAGGCCCCTGACGCGCGAAGCGGCCTGGGCGAAGTTCCCTTCGGGGTTGTCCCTGCTCGACGCGGAGGTCGGGCGCCGGATGGCCCGCGTCGGCGCGGCAGTTCCGGGCGCTAGGCCGCGCCGCTCGAAGGAGGATGGCGCGAGGAGCGCCCCTCCGCCAGCGGTATCGCTTCGGTGATGGCCCACACGAGCACCCCGAGCGCCAGGCAGATCGCCGCCCAGCGCAGCACCGGGGCGTTCCACGACGCATACACGAGCAGGAAGGCGGCGCTCAGGATCACGCCAGCCGCGATGGGATCTTCCATGTGCCGTGGCGTCCAGACGGCGAACGGATGCGCTGCCGGCCGACGGCGCCTCACAGGCGATTGGCCATCAGCACGATCGCTTCGCCCACGACCTTGCCGTTCGCGTCGACGCGCTTGTTGGAGGTCAGGAAGCCGTCGGCGCCGACCTGGTAGCCCGTCGCATAGACGCTGTTCTTGATGTTGCCCCCGATCGCCAGGACCAGGTCGGGCCCCACCGCCACCACGATGTCCGAATGGCACGGCGTCTCCGGGTTCTTGGTCGCGGTCAGGAACCGGTCGAAGCTGAACGGCGTGTTGCGCCAACTGCCGATGATGTCGCCCACCTGCGGCTTGGCCTTCGAAAGCGTCACACCCCAGAATGGCGCCGCCGTATCGCCGCTCGCGGCCTTCCGGATGGAATCCCACATGTAGCGCGAATGGCCGATGGATTCGGGAAAGGACTTGTAGCCCTCGACGGACTTCGCGGCATTGCGCACCATGAGGGAGATGGCCACCGCGGACCACGGCACTTCCTGGTTCTTGCCCGTCAGGTTCTTGCCAAAGGCCTTCCACATCTTGCCGATCATGGTGCTGAACGGCTCGACGTTTTCCCTGCCCTCGCCCTTCCTGAACAGGAGCCATTGCTCGGCGGCGGCGGCCACCAGCGCCTCTCGCGCCGGCGAGGCCGGGTCGCGCAAGGTCGGCTGCTTCTTGTCCGTCCACCGGATCCTGGCGTCGAC
The DNA here is from genome assembly GCF_030317005.1 of Variovorax sp. J22R115. Taxonomy (NCBI): domain Bacteria; kingdom Pseudomonadati; phylum Pseudomonadota; class Betaproteobacteria; order Burkholderiales; family Comamonadaceae; genus Variovorax; species Variovorax sp. J22R115. The sequence goes on from NZ_JASZYM010000019.1 coordinate 90,679, forward strand.
GAGCCCGTCCACGCAGAAGCCCTCGACCTCCTCGGCACCCACGTGCGCGCGGATGTGATGCCATCCCGGCGGGCCATCGCCGATGTCGACGACAGCATCTCCGAGCGAGAGGGCCGTCAATGGATCGTTCCCCTCCGTGCTTGGGACACCCCGAAAGTTGACGGTCTGGACGTTGACGAACTTCTGCATCGAACACTCCTCGATGTGAGAGTGAGAGAACGAACGGCCCACCGATGCCGCTTGGCGGCGGCATCCCTCCTCCCGCGTGGAGCCCCTCGGGACCCAGCGCGCCCGTCCTCAGCCGTCTGCCTTGTTCTTGCATTGGCGGCCGGGCCATCCATTCTCTCGCGCTGGAGTGTCAGCGCGCGCCACGCCGATGTCAAACTTTCTTCTACATATTGCTCGCGATGCGGCGCAACTCCCGCTGCGTCTCACGCTCTGGCTAGCGTCCGAACTCCTCGTCAGAGCGCGGAGCGTCCGCAGCCTGTTCGTCCAGGGATTGACGGTAGCGAACGCAGCCGCGCATGAACTGGGGCCAGGCCGGCACGCTCAAGGCGGGCTCGACCCGCTCCGGCAGCACCGACCACAGGTCGGGGTGATGCCAGCAAAGCTCCTGACCCGAGGCGTCACGGTGCCGCCGGATGGCCGCCCTCAGCCTCCTGACTTCCTCGGCCAGCGCATCACGCGACAGGGCCTGCAGGTCTTCATCCATCTTCGTCTCCGTCATCTCCGTTCGGACCGAAGTGCCGCGAGCGCCGCGTCGACCGCCGCCCAGCAGGCGGTCACACGTGGTGCGGGCGCCGGGTTCGCTTTCGGGGTTGGCGGGTCATGATCCGCACCACCAGGTCCCCCGCCAGCGTCCTGAACGTGTCGTAGCGGTCCACGCACTCCAGCCTGTCGCCGTTGCCCAGGTAGAAGCGCGGCTCGCGCTGCTTCTCGACCATGCCCAACGCGGTCCTCACCCAGTAGGTCTGGGTCCGGCGGAAGACGATGTGCGCCCGTCCGTCGGTTCCCAGCGCTCGAAATAGGTCAGTTCGCATCTGCCACCCCACAGGGATCCAGTCTCGCGCGCGAAGCGCGCGCGCGGCGTCGGAAGTCGGACCCCCTGCATGCCCGGCGGTGTCTGACAGGATGCGATTCGCGCCGGTTGCGGCTTCGCGCTCGATCAGCTCCTCAGGTACATCGCCGTCGTCGCGACCGATGCGTGCCCGACGTTCTTCTGGACCACCTCGATCGGGAGCGGGGGCTGTCCCGCCCTGCCCTGCAGCGAATGCACCACGTGCGAGTGCCGCAGCCAGTGCGTGCTCGCCTCCCGCAGCTGCCGCGCTGCGGCGTCATCGAGTTCCCGGGCGGCGTGGTCGACCGCGGCCTTGATGGCCTGGTACAAGCCCGATGCCGACCAGGGCGGCGGCGCGCCACGGTGCTGCGGACCGAAGCGCGCGAGCAGCGGGATGCGCCGGTTGGCGGGCGCATCGACGCTGCGGTCGTGGCCCTGCCGGGCGAGTTCGTCCTCGAGCTCCTCGACGAGCGCCGAGGGCACCGGCACCGCGCGGCAGCGCCCGCCCCTGCCCACGACGTTCAGCTGCCAGACCCCGACCGACGCCATGCCGGCTTCGGACGGCGCGACCTGGAGGAGGTCGCCGCAGGTGGCCCGGGTGACTTCATCGAGACGCAGCCCGGTCTCGTAGAGCCAGCGCACCGCCCGGTCCAGCCGCCGGCCGACGTCAGCTTCCCGGCGCCGCGCCAGCCAGGCGTCGAGATGGGCCCACTGCCCGGCGCTCAGCGTGCGGCCCGCGCCCAGTGCCTTGCGGCCCCCGGAAGGCAACTCGAGCTCGGCGAACGGGTTGCCGCGCACGTAGTGCGCCGAGCACAGGAACGCGAAGAGACCCTTCACGATGGTCAGCGCCTGCTTGCGCGCGCTTGGCGACAACGCGCCTTCCATCGGGCGCCAGCGCGGCGACCAGCGCTGCTGGTGGCGGGGCCCGCACCAGCTCGGCGGCGGATCGGCCAGGAAATCGGTGTAAGCCCTCGCATCCTCCACGGACAGCGACGACACGGCCTTGCCGCGTTCGAGAATGGCCCACAACAGCAGGCGTTCGGCTTCCTTGCGGTACGAGCGCTGCGTCGGTGACAGCGCCCTGCCGGCCCGGTCCGGCTCCTTGGCGAAGAGCCAGGCGTCCAGGGCCTCCCGGTCCGTGACGGCGGCCAGGCGACAGGCCTCCAGCGGCGCCCGACCGTGTCCGTCGCGTCCGTCGAGCTCCCGCGGCACCATGAACTTCTCGTAGGGCACGAGCGAGGTCGCCGGTGGCACCACGCTCGTGAGGACCCCCGGGGCCAGTTGCGCCCGGGGCTGCGCCGCATGGCGCCCCACCCGCAGCCCGCCCAGGACCTCCTCGTTGGCCTGCAGCCAGTCGAGAATCCGCGCCGCCTTGCGCTCCCCGATGCCCGGCACCTGCGCCCACCAGCGTGCGCCGACACCGTTGATGCGCTCGACCAGCGTGAACAGCGTGCCCAGCCCCGCCCGTTCGAGGCGCACGGCCACGGCCGGATTGAGCCACGCCGAGACGCCGTCGAGCGGCCGCGGGTCCTGCGCGACCAGCCCCTCGAGCCAGCGCAACGCCTCGAGCTGCCGCTCGATCACGCGCGCGCGCCGCGACGACTGCCCTCCGTTGCCGGAGCGACCGCCCTGCCCTTGTCCACCGGCCCCCGCGTGTGCCGCCTCGTAGGCCTCGATCTGCTCGGCCTCCGAAAAGTCCTCCAGGCCTTGGGCTTGCGCAAACTCCTCCAGGCTCGGCAACGCCGGCGCCTGGTCCGAGTAGCCGGACGGGTCGAGCAGGATCAGGCGCGCCGTCCCCGGCTTCTGCTCGCGGCGCGCGGCGGCCGCGAAGGCGTCCCGGATCCAGGCGATCGTGCGCCGCACGGTGCGCAGGTCGGCATGCTCGCCCTCCAGCCGCAGATAGCGATCCCAGCTGGCGCGCTCGTCCAGCCCCTGGGCCAGCGCCCGCATGAAGGCAAAGTGCCCGCGGTGCAGCTTGCGCGGCGGTCGATTCGTCACCGAGACCGCCCGCCCAGGGTTGACGGGCCGGCCGGCGCCGGCGCGGCGATCCGGGCCTGCCGAAGGCGCGCCGCCGAGCGGGCAGTCGGTCCGTCCCAACGGGGCCCAAAGCCACGGCGGTGAAGGTGCCACACCCCGGCTTGGGGCTTCGCCTCGCTGCCGGCCCGCCCGAGACCACTCCTCCAGCGATGAGGAAAAAATTCATTCATATCAACGACTTAAGAAACTCAGGTGAAGACAAGGCACCATTGACACTCGAATTCAGTATTGATGATTATTCCATTAAAGGGGGTTAGAGCGCAAAGTTCCAGCACTGTCGAGCACTCATCCTGAATCCCAACGACCCTCACATTCGGGTGGGACGACCGGCGCCTGGCCGGTGTCCCACCCTCCCCGTCAACCCTGATGTCGAACCTTGCGCAGCGCGGCCACGACGGCCGATTCGACCGCCTCGGGGTTCGGATCCAGCGCCGCCTGCGCGGCGATCGTGATCGTGATCTCCCCCGACTTGGCGCGCACGAGCGAGCCGAGCTTGTGGCCCGCAACGTCGATGTCGACGCGCTCGGTGCGTTCGAAGCCCGGTTTCGCGTCGAGCAGGCGCGCCACCACGATCGGTGCGGACAGGCTGTGGCCGCGCAGCTTCTCCGCGCGCTTCAGCACCGCACGGCGGTCCTGCTCCATCGCGGTGGTGATCTGCTCGGCGTGCCGGAAGCTGATCTCGAGCGGGCTGCGGAAGCACTCCACCACGGCCTCGGGCAACTGCGCCACCAGCAAGGCCTTGCGGACCCAGGTGTGGCTCACACCGATGGCCTCGGCGAGCTGGCGCTGCGTCGGGAACAGCTGCTCCTCCAGCGCGCGCTGGTACATGATCCCCTGCTCGTACGCCGAGAGATCGGCCCGCTCGCGGTTCTCGCGATCCATGATCTCGAACAAGGCGCGGTCGCCCAGTTCATCGAGCCACACGGAGGCCAGCACGTCGATGCCGAGTTCCAGGCAGGCCTGGTGGCGACGATGGCCAAACACGAGCTCGAACTGACCCGGCTCGTCCTTCAGGGGACGCACGAGGATGGGCTGGACGTTGCCGCCCGCGTGCTCGATGTCGGCCTTGAGGCCCGCAAATTCGCTGGTGCCGAAGGAGGACTGGTGGCGGTTCGCGTAGCGGCTCGGCCGGATCGTCTTCGGGTCCATCTTGCGCGTCGGCAGCGCGCCGTCGTACTGGCGCAGCTTCTCGCGCAAGGCGGCCATCTCGCCTTCGACCTGCTGGATCTGGCCGCGGAACGCCATCATCTGGCCCGGGCCCGTGCGCGGCGGCATTCCACCCGCAGAGGCCGGTGGAAACCTGGTTTCCACGCCGTTCACCGGCGCGGGGGCCGGACCGTCCGGCGCCTCGGGAATCGACGCCGGCGCCACGGGCCTGACCGGCTCCATCGGCAGCGACAGCCCGGCGGTCAGCGCTTCGAGTCGTTTTCGTGTGCTCGCCATGTCAGGACTCCTCTTGATGGTGAACGGGAGCCGCGGCACGGCCCGGTTTCAAGGACGCGCGCGGGTGTCCTCCTGCGCCTTGCGTGGCCCGTATCGGGCAGCCGGCTGCGGCGGGCGTTGACCGGACCGAGGCTCCGGGGCGGCCCCGCAGCGAATGGGACACGCGCGTGGAAACCTGGTTTCCAGCGGCGCGGATCGTGTGCCCGCGCACGGCCGCGAGGACGCGAGGCGTCGTCATGGCGTCGGAGCGTACGGAGCCCGCGTCAGGGGCCAAAGTGGAAACCAGGTTTCCAGCCGCGGGGGACCGGTCCAGAGTCCCGGTGGAAACCAGGTTTCCACGGCGCAGCGATTCACAGTGCCTGGGGTTCGTGCTCATCGCTGGGCCCTGCCCTGCGCCTGCCAGGCGCCGACCACCGACTGCTCGACCAGTTCGACGAACGAGTCATAGGCGTCCACCGCGCGCTTGTAGGTCTTCGCGGCGCCCTCGTACTTCTGGACGTCGTAGACGGTCGCGAACTCCGCGGCCTTGTTGCTCGTCACGCTGGTCTTCGGAATCTCGACCGGCAGGGTGTACTCGCCGTAGGTCGCCTGGATCCACTGCCGCACCGCGGGCATGGCGGGATCGGCCGCGTCGACCCGGCTCAGCAGCACGTGCAGGAAGTCGAAGGCCTTGCCCTCGCGATCCTTGCTCTGGCCGTCGAGGTTGCCCCCGAGGTCGGCGAGCAGCGACCAGAACTGGGCCGAGGACGCGAAGTCCAGGCCCGACGGCGGCACCGGCACGACGATGCCGTTGGCGGCCCACAGCGCATTGATCGTCACATAAGAAAGCGAAGGGGGCGTGTCGATCACGATCACGTCATAGAGATCGCGCACGCTCTCCAGACCCACGTTCAACACATCCCAGAACTTCGCACCCGGCTCCTGCATCTGGCGCGCCGGCAGCGCGAACTCGGCCGAAAAGAGGAACGGGGCGGCCGCCACCAGATCGATGCCGTCCCAATAGGTCGAACGGATCGCATAGCGGATGTCGTTCTCCGTGCCATCGCACAGCGGGCCGATCGTCATGTCCTCGGTCACCTCGGCCTCGGGCAGCAGGCCGTGCAAAGTCGTCAGCGATCCCTGGGGGTCGGTGTCGATCGCGAGCACCCGGTGGCCGCGCAGGCTCAGGCCCTGGGCCAGGATCATCGCCGTCGTGGTCTTCGCGACCCCGCCCTTGAAGTTGCCCACAGCGATCGTGACCGCCTTGCGGCCCGCGGGGCGCATCTTCTCGCCACGGTAGGTGCGGGTCCAGCGACGCAACTCGTCGAGCCCGAAGATCCGCTTGCCGCCCGAAGGCGAGAGCTGCCCCGCAGGCAGATCCTCCTTGGTGATCCGATAGGCCACGTGCGCCTTGTCGACACCACACAACGCGGCCAGCTGGGCGGTGGAGTAGGTGGGGGCGATCTTCCGGGCCTCCGGGGCCAGCAGCATGCCGCGGATCTGCTCCACCATCGAGCCGGCGCGCGTGGCCAAGGCCGCGATGCGCTCCATATTGATGGTGGGACGGGCCTGGGCGTGGACGTCGGTGGAAACCTGGTTTCCACCGACCGGCGGGACGGTAACGGACATAGGGGACTACCTTATTCGACAGAATTCAGCGATTCTATGAGAATCTGTCGAATGAACAAGTTCCACCGAGCCCGAGCACAATTCCCTGGTGCGTATTGTGAGTTCGTTTGGGGATCTGGTGGCAATCCCGCCACGGAGTGGGCCCCCAGCGCCCGGAAAAACAGCCGAAATGGCCGATTGGATGCCTCCACCAGCGGCAGGGCCGCGCTCCAGCCCCTGCGCCACGTGCTGCAGTGCAGCGGGGCAGGGCGGTTGCCCCTATCCACTCACACCAAACCCCATCGGTCCTCACGTTGGAATGCGCCGGAGCCCAAATTTGCTCACATCAAATCCCAACGCCGCTCACATTCAACCCCAAGAACACTCACAGTTTGCCCTGTAAGCCTTTGTCGTCATTGGTAAAAATGGATCCTCAACTCTTCAACCTCCCAAGTGTTCCTTATCAAAGAGAACAAGAGCACCGGTTGCGTGTCTTTGTGAATTGACCGAATCACAATACCTCGGCATGATGTGCAGCCCTTTCACCACCACAGTGTTCCATGGCCGAGGATGACTCATCACACAGCGCGCCTCGCCAGCCGCCGACGGCCGAGGAGCAAAGCATCGCGAAGGCCAACGAGGCCATCGCGATCCGTCCCAAGCGCGGGCGCCTGACCCTGCTGTCGCGGCGCATCTACAACGCGCTGCTCTATCACTCGCAGCGCCAGGGCGTCGACGAGCCGGTCTACCGGCTCGCCCTGAGCGAGCTGATCGGCGACGCCCGCTTCAATTCGAACAACACCGAGCTGCTCAAGTCGCATCTGCGCGACATGCAGGCCACCACCATCGAATGGTCGACCAGCAGCAGCTCGCTCAAGCGCTGGGTGTCGTCACAGCTGCTCGGCACCGTGACCATCGAGGAGCAGGGCAGGGGCCGCCCCTGCATGGTGACCTGGCGCTATCCCGACGAGATCAAGGAGCGGCTGGTCAAGCCGCACCAGTACACGCGCGTCCTGCTCGAGATGAGCAGCCAGATGCGCAGCTATTCGGCCGCCGTCCTCTACGAGATCGGCGCGCGCTACCTGACATCGCCGGGCCGGCTCTCGATGCGCGAGGACGTGATGTGGTGGGCGGCCGTGCTGACCGGGCGCAGCGACATCAAGGAGGTCGACTACCGCTTCCTCAAGCGCGACGTGATCACCAAGGCGATCGCCGAGATCGACGCGCTCTGCGAGGAATTCGGCCTCGAGCTGATCGAGCACAAGCGCGGCCGCAAGATCGAGGAAATCCAGTTCAGGGTCGTGCCGAAAATCCAGCAGCGCCTGGGTGACATCGACGCGTCGAATCGCAATGTGTTCGACCTCGAACTCGTCGCACGCCTGGTCGCGCTCGGGATCAAGCAGGACGAAGCCCAGGATCTCTACGCGACCACGGACGAAGGACAGATCCGGGCCACGCTCGACCACGTCGATGCACGGCTGCGCAACGCGACGATGCCCGGGCTCAAGTCGCCGGCGGCCTATTTCAAGGACGCGCTGAAGAAGGGCTATGCCGGCCTCACCGCCAGCGTGCCGGCCCTGCCGCCCGCCGGCGCCGCGCCCGCGCTCGCTGCGCCGGCCCGCGCACTGTCGGAGGCGGACCGCCTGCGCCGCATTCGAGAGCTCTGGGAAAACGACCGCACCGGCCAGGCCCGCGCCCTGTTCGCCGAAATGCCCGAGCCGCAACAGACCGAAGTACGCACTCGCTTCGAATCCAACCGGCTTGAACAGGTGGCCACCCCCATCGCCCGGGCCTGGCGGCGGGACGGGCCGGCCAGCCGGATTGCCGGGACCACCTTCTTCAAGTGGCTCGCCGCGGACACCTGGCCCGGCGAACCGACGGACAAGGTGCTGCTCGAATTCGCGCTGCAACAAGGCGTGGCCGGCATGTGAGCAGCGCCCCCGTGCGCAAGAGGTCGTCTTCGCCTCAGCCTGGCGCGGCTCGAGAACGGAGTGAGCGCCAACCTATGCCGTTCTGCCAATCTTGCGTTGGAGCCATCCTCCATAGGACCCAGGCCACGTTGATGCTCGGCAACAACCGCCCTGGATTCGCGCACACGAGTCGCGCCCAAGCCCTGTTTTGCGTCTCAGGGTGGCGCGTTTTGTGGCCTAAAGTTCACACTTACTCGTGGGCCAGCCCCTTTGCCGGCCGCGAAGGCAAGGCTGCCTTTACATGCACCATGTCTGGGCGTCACCATCGGAGTCCCGTCTGAAAAACTGATCTCGAGACAACGCGAAAGGATCTGCGTGACTGATCTGGAAGGACCGACCCTGCGTCGGGTGCTCGAATTTCACGCGCGGACCCGGCCTTCGGCTCCCGCCCTGCTATCGACGGGGCATCCCTCCCTCAGCTACTTGCAGCTGGTTGCCGCCGCGGACCACACGCGGAACTGGCTGGCGTCCCTTGGCCTGGACGCTGTCCCCCGAATCGCCGTCGTGCTGCCGACCGGCCTGCCGCTGGCCCTGGCGACCGTGGTACTGGCCTGCAACGCGACGGCCTTGCCGCTGCATCCGGGACTGACGCCCCTCGAGCTGGAGGCGCTGCTGCGCGAGGCGCGCGCCGACGCCGTCCTTGGCCTGCCCGGCGATCCGGTGGTGACAGGCTTGGCGCAGCAACTCGGTGTGCCGGCGCTCCCGTTCGACCTGTCACGGCTCCTGCAGGCGCAGGCCGATCCGTCGGGGGACCGGGAAGCGCAGGGTGCCGCGCCGGCACCGGGGGACACCGCCTTCGTCCTCTTCACCTCGGGCACCAGCGGAAAACCCAAGCGCGTGCCGCTCACCCAACAACAGGTCCTGGCCTCAGCGCGCAACATCGCACGCCACCTGGCCGTGAGCCCGGACGACGATCGTGGCTTGCTCGTGATGCCGACCTATCACGGCCACGGGCTGATCGGCGGTCTGTTGACGCCCCTGGTGGCGGGTTCGTCCGTGGTGTGCACGCCGGGTTTCGAGGCATCGGAATTTGCGCAGTGGATCACCGAGTTCGCCCCCACCTGGTACACCGCCGCGCCTTCCATCCACCAGGCCATCGCCGACCTGGCTGCCAGGCTGGGGCCGGCGTGGCCGGAACATCGCCTGCGCTTCGCTCGCTCGGCGTCTTCGGCGCTCTCTCCGGCGTTGATGCGCGATCTGGAGGCCCTTTGGCAGGTGCCCGTGATCGAGGCCTACGCCATGACCGAGGCGGCCACGCAAATGGCCAGCAACCCCTTGCCTCCCGGCATCCGAAGACCTGGCTCGGTCGGTCCCGCGGCAGGCGCCGGGATTCGCGTGATCGACCCGCAGGGGCACGACCAGCCTTGCAACATCGAGGGGCGCATCGTGGTTCGCGGACCGGCCGTATTTTCCGGGTATGAGGACGCGCCCGAGGTGAACAAGGTGGCCTTCCAGAACGGCTGGTTCATCACCGGCGACCTGGGCTGGCTCGGGACCGATGGCTATCTCTGCATCACCGGCCGAACGTCCGAACTCATCAATCGGGGCGGCGAAAAGATCGCCCCCTACGAGGTCGAACAGGCGCTGCTGGCCTTGCCGGGCGTTGCCCAGGCCGTGGCCTATGCCGCACCCCATCCCACACTGGGCGAGGACGTGCATGCGGCAGTGGTCCTGGCGCGCAACGAGGTGACCGATCCGCGTGCCCTGCGCCGGGCACTGTTCGGCGCGCTCGCCGACTTCAAGATCCCCGCCTGCATTCACGTGCTCGACAAGCTGCCGACCGGCACCGCCGGAAAGCTGCAGCGCCGCCGGATGCACGAGCAGATTCAATCCATCGCCCGGACATCGACGGCGGCGCCTGACGTGCGCGAGCCGCCGACGCCGCTGCAAGCCCGCGTCGCCGCGCTCTTCGAGGAGATCCTTCGCCAGCGCGTCGGCGAAGGCGATGCGAATTTTCTGGCGATGGGCGGCGACTCGCTGTCGGCCGCGCGATTGGCGCTGGCGGTCAGCCGGGATTGCGGTGTGGAAATCACGGTGGCCCAGGTGCTCGCGGCACCGTCCGTCACGGAGATGGCAGCGCTGGTCCAGGCGACCATGGATGAAGTCGCCCGGCGCGACAACGGGGCCCCCGTCGCACCCGACACAGCATCCCTGCATGACGCCGACGGCACCGCGCCCTTGCTGCTGGCGCAGGAAGGCCTCTGGTTCGTCGATCAGCTGGGCAGCGGCAGCGCGGCCTACCACATTCACTCGGCGACCCGGCTGAAGGGGCGACTCGATGTCGAACGCCTCCAGCGCGGCCTGCATGCCCTGCTCGTGCGACATGCCAGTCTACGCACTGGATTCCACGCAACGGACACCGAACCCGAGCAGCGCGTGATCCCGGCAGCGCAGGCGACGCAGCGCTTCAGGCTGCAGCAGGTGGCGCTACCCGAGGGGGCGGACGAGACCCCACGCATCGCCGCCGTCATCGCCGAGCCCTTCGAGCTGTCGCGCGCGCCCCTGCTGCGCGCTGTTCTCCTGCGGATTTCGAGCGACCATCACGTGCTCGTTCTGGTCGCTCACCACATCGTGGTGGACCGATGGTCGATGACCCTCCTTCATCGCGATCTGGGGCAGCTCTATGCTTTCGACGATCCGGCGCTCCCCTCGTTGCCGCTGGCGCCGAGCGAGCATGCCCGGTTGAAGCGCCAGCACTTCGAGCGCGGTGACATGCACGCGGCGCTGGACTACTGGCGCGCCAAGCTGAGCGCTGTGCAAACACTGGAACTGCCCACGGACAGCCCCCGCGCTTCCAGGGCCGGCGGAAGCGCCGGGAAGACGCACGACTTCCGCATCGAAGCCGCACTCGCCACGGCCCTGAGGACGCTCGCACGACAGCATCAGGTCACGCTGTTCACGGCCGTGCTCGCCGCATTCCAGGCGCTGCTGCTGCGCTACACCGGCCAGACGGACATCGCCATCGGCGTGCCCGTCGCCGGGCGCGACGATCCGCGGCTGCTCGAGGCGGTGGGCCAATTCGTCAACACGGTGGTGGTGCGCGCCGACCTGCAAGGCGAGCCCGGATTCGCCGAGTTGATGCGGCGCGATCGCACGACCCTCGTCGAAGCGCTGACCCACCAGCAAATGCCCTTCGAGCGCCTGGTGGCCGAGCTCCGCCCGCAACGCGACGCGGGCCGCAACCCGCTCTACCAGGTCTCCTTTTCCCTGGAAAACTTCGGCCACCGCGTGCTGGAGCTCGACGGGCTGGAGAGCGAGCGACTGGGCGTGCACTCGGAATGCGCCAAGTTCGACTTGTCGCTCACCGTGATCGAGACGGGCCCCGACGCGCACCTCGATGCCGAGATCGAGTACCGCACGGACCTCTTCACGGCCCGGTCGATCGAACGCATGGCGGCGCATTTCGGCAATCTCCTGGCGGCGATGGTGGCCGAGCCGGAGCGCGCCGTCACTCGCCTGCCGCTGATGGACGCGGCAGAGCAGCAACGCATGCTCGTGACGTGGAACGGGCCGTCGCGGCCCGGTTCGCGCGATCTGCAAAGCGTGCACGCGCTCTTTCGCGCGCAGGCCCGCCTGACGCCCGCAGCGGTCGCGCTGCGCTTCGGCCGGCAAGGCATGCGCTATGCCCAGCTCGACGCGCTGTCGGATCGGCTCGCGCACGACCTGCGCCGCCGGGGCGTCGTCCCCGGATGCGTGGTCGGCCTGTGCATGCCGCGCTGCTTCGGGCTGGTCGTCGGCCTGCTCGCCTTGTTCAAGGCCGGCGGCACCTACCTGCCGCTGGACTCGGAGCATCCGCCCGAGCGGCTGCAGGCCATGCTGGAGGATGCGGCGCCGCGCTTCGTGCTGGCCGATGCGCCCATGTCCGGGCCGCTGCATCACCTGGCGGCCGCGGCGAGCTTCGAGATCATTGAAGTGCCGCCCGACGGCGGGCCCGCGCCGGCCGATGCCGTGCCCGCGGTGAGGGACTTGTCGCGGCCCGAGCACATCGCCTACCTGATCTTCACCTCCGGTTCCACCGGCATGCCCAAGGCCGCCCAGCTGATGCATGGCGGCCTCGTCAATCACGTGCAGTGGATGAAGGACACGCTCGGGCTGAGTGCGAAGGACCGCGTGCTGCACAAGACCTCCATCAGCTTCGACGCCTCGATCTGGGAGTTCTTCTCAACGCTGGCGTGCGGTGCCCAGGTCGTCCTGGCGCCGCCCGAAGTCCATCGCGACATGCATCGGCTTGCGGCAACGCTGCATGCCAACGCCATCAGCGTCGTGCAGTTCGTGCCCTCCGAGATGCGCGTGATCCTCGACGAGGCGCAGATGGCGCAGTGCACGAGCCTGCGCTACGTGCTGTGCGGCGGCGAGCCCCTGGACCGTGACCTGGCGCTGGCCTTCAGGCGCTGCCTGCCGGCCGCGCGGCTGGGCAACTTCTACGGCCCGACCGAGGCCACGGTCGACAGTGCCTGGTACGAGGTGGGCGAACAGGTGCCCGAGCGCGCCATCGTGCCCATCGGCCGTCCGGTGGACAACGCGCAGCTCTATGTGCTGGACGCGCACATGCAGCCCCAACCGGTGAACGTGGCCGGCGAGCTGTACGTGGGCGGCCTGGGCGTGGGGCGTGGCTATCTCAACCGGCCCGAACTCACGGCGCAACGTTTCCTGCCCAACCCCTTCCTGCCCGGTGAACGCCTCTATCGCACCGGGGATCTTGCGCGGTGGCTGGATGCGGGCGTTGTCGAATTCATCGGGCGCGACGACCAGCAGGTCAAGCTGCGGGGGTTCCGGATCGAACTGGGCGAGGTCGAGGCCGCCGTCAATGCCTGTCGCGGCGTGAGCCTGTGCGCGGTGCTTCTTCGCGAGGATGTTCCGGGGCAACGCGAACTCGTCGCCTACGTTGCTCTCGACAGCATGGCCGGCGCCGATGCGCAGGGTCTTCGAACGCAGTTGCGTGCAAGGCTGCCAGAGCACATGGTCCCCGCGGCCTTCGTGTTCCTGCCGCAGTTGCCGCGCCTGGCCAACGGCAAGGTCGATCGGCGCCAGCTTCCGCGGCCCGAGGGCCCATCCGTCGGGTCGGACCGGACCGGCCCCCGGTCCCCCCTGGAAGAAGGCCTGCAGGACATCTGGCAGCGCGTCCTCGGGCGATCGGGCTTCGGGATTCGCACGAATTTCTTCGACCTGGGCGGCCATTCGCTGCTTGCGACGCAGATCGTTTCGCGGGTCCGCGCCGTCTTCCAGGTCGACCTGCCTTTGCGCAGCCTGTTCGAGCATCCGACCATCGAAGGGCTGGCGCGGCTCTTGAACGGCCATCCCGGCGGCCGACCCCTTGATGGAAGCGCGGCACTCGCGCCCATCGAGGTGGTTTCGCGAGCGCAGCCATCGATGGTGTCCTTCTCCCAGCGGCGCATCTGGCTGCTGCACGAAATGGACCCGCGCGGCGCGGCCTACAACATGTGCGAAGCGCTGCGCCTTCGCGGCCCCTTGCAGCACGCCGCATTGCGCTCGGCGCTCGACCAGATGGTCATGCGGCACGAAGCCTTTCGCACCACCTTCGAGCTGGGCGAATCCGAGCCCATGGCCCGCGTCGGCGAGCCGCAGCCAGCCGTGGTGATCGAACTCGACGGGCGCCACTGGGCCGACCAGGAGGCAGAGTTCGAGCGCCAAGCCGCGCGCCTTGCGGCACAAGCCTTCGACCTCGCACGCGGCCCGCTGCATCGCTTCGTCCTCGTGCGCCTGGACGAGCAGAACCATGCGCTCGTGATGGTGATGCACCACATGATCGGCGACGGCTGGGCGTGGAGCGTGCTACTGCGCGAATTGCAGGCGCTCTACGGCGCGGCCGTGCAGGGCCAGGCGGCCTGCCTGCCGGCACGCGCCATCGACTTCATCGACTTTGCCCGCTGGCAACGCGAGCACATCGACGACGATGTGCTCGCCGTCCAGACCCGCTACTGGATGGAGCAGCTCGCCGGATGGAGTCCGCTGAACCTGCCGGCCGACACCGCGGTGGCCCAACGCGTCTCCAGCCAGGGAGCGCGGGCGCGGCTTGACCTGTCCGAAGCGTGGATCGATCGCATGCAACGCTTCAGCGCGCAGCACAGCGTCTCGCCTTTCATGAGCCTGCTGGCGGCCTTCCAGTTCCTCCTGTCGCGCTACTGCGGACAGGACGACGTCGCGGTCGGCACGCCCATCGCGGGCCGCACGCGGGTCGAGGCAGAGGAAGTGGTGGGCTCGCTCATCAACACCCTGGTGCTGCGCTGTCAGCTTCAACCCGAGCAGGACTTTCACGCGCTGCTGGCGCAGGTGCGCGAGACCTGCCTGTCGGCTTTCGCGCACCAGGACGTTCCGCTGGACTACCTCGTGGGACGCCTGCGCGCCCAGGAGCACGGCGCCAGGGTGCCCGAGCTTCGCGTGATGTTCAACGTGCTCAATGCACGCCGCGAACCCGTGCGGATGGAGGGCCTGGAGGTCCGCTTCCTCTCGTTGAGCCTGGGCGCGACCCAGTTCGACCTGGGGCTGACCATTGACATCGAGGGCGAGGGCGCCATGTTCCTGAACTATTCGACCGAGCTCTTCTCGGCCGAGACGGCGCAGGCCATCCTGGACAACTACGCGCACTTGCTGGAGCGGCTGATCGAATCACCGGGCTCGCCCTTGCAAGGTGTTGCCGTGCCGGGTCCCCGGCAACTCGCCCTGCTCGCATCCTGGAACCGGACCGACGTCGAGTCTCCGCGCGGGCACACCGTGCACGGCCTGCTGTCCCGGCACAGCGCGTGCAGCGCGGTCGCACTGCGCCAGTTGCCCGGCGCTTCAGTGCCCTACGCGCAGCTCTGGTCGAGCGTGCACCGGCTTGCCCATGCGTTGCGAGCCCGGGGCGTGCAACGCGGCACACGGGTCGGCCTTTGCCTGGAGCGTGACCCCACCATGGTCGTCGCGCAACTGGCCGTGCTGACGGCAGGCGCCGCCTATGTGCCGCTGGACCCCGCCTATCCGCGGCAACGCCTGCAGGACATGGCACTGGACGCCGGCCTCGCGTTGCTGCTGACCCGGCAGGAGCAGGCATCGCACTGGAAGGGTCTGGCGCTGCCGACGATGCTGCTGGATTCGCCTGTGGACCCCATGGAACACCCGGCGTCCGCGCCGACCCGCGACGCCGCGCGCGACGCCGGCCCGGACGATCCGGCCTATGTGATCTACACCTCCGGCTCCACCGGCAAGCCCAAGGGAGTTGCCGTGCCGCACCGGGCGGTGGTGAACTTCCTGCTGTCGATGCAGCGCGAGCCGGGGCTGTGCGCCGAGGACGTGCTGCTGGCGGTCACCACCTTGAGCTTCGACATCTCGGTGCTCGAACTCTTGCTGCCGCTGTCCGTGGGCGCCACGGTCATCCTGGCCACCCGCGAGCAAGCCAGCGACGGCTTGGCATTGAGCGCCCTGCTGGAGCGCTCGCAAGCCACAGTGATGCAGGCGACGCCCTCCACCTGGCGGCTGCTGATCGACACCGGCTGGATGGGAGGGCCGCGGTTCAAGGCGCTCATCGGCGGGGAAAGCCTCAGCACGCACATGGCACAGGCCCTGTCGGCTCGTGCGGGTGAGCTTTGGAACCTGTACGGCCCTACCGAAACCACCGTGTGGTCCACCTGCTGGAAGGTGCCGCGGGCGGTGCAGGCCATGTCGATCGGTCGCCCGATCGCCAACACACGCGTGCACGTGCTGGACGCGCACGGCCATCCTTGCCCGGTCGGCGTTTCGGGCGAGATCTTCATTGGCGGCGACGGCGTGGCGCTGGGCTATCTGGGGCGACCCGAGTTGACGGCCGACCGATTCGTTCCGGAGCCCTTCGGCCCGGCGCCCGGTTCGCGCATGTACAAGACAGGGGACCGGGGCCGCTGGCGCCACGATGGCACGCTCGAGCACCAAGGCCGGCTCGATTTCCAGGTGAAGCTGCGCGGCCATCGCATCGAGCCCGGCGAGATCGAAGCGCAGTTGCAGGCGCATCCCGCGGTATCACAGTGCCTGGTGATGGCGCGAGAGGACCGGCCGGGCGACCCTCGCCTGGTGGCCTACGTGGTCACGGGCGATGGCACCTGCGATGCCTCGGCGCTCAAGGATCATCTGCGCGCGACCTTGCCCGACTACATGCTGCCGCAGCACTTCGTCGGGCTGGAGGCGCTCCCGCTCCTGCCCAACGGCAAGATCAACCGCCATGCGCTTGCACCGCCCGGCCGCGAAGCGCGCACGGTGCCAGGAACCCGGCAAGGGCATCGCTCGCCGGCGGAAGGCGCGCTCGCCAGGATCTGGGCCGACGTGCTGGACATGGCGATCGACGACATCGATCCGCGCGACAACTTCTTCGACCTGGGTGGCGACTCGCTGAAGGTCGGTCGCATCGTCATCCGGTTCGAACGTGAATGGGGCGTTCGCATGGAGTCCAGGCGGTTCATCTTTGAAACGTTGTCGCAGTTGGCGGGCGGGATCGAGCTGGACTCGCAACGCGAACACGCGCAGCAGGCCACGCCGTCTGCGAAAGGCAAAGACGGGACGCGCTGGTGGAAGCGACTGGCCAAGACCTGGTGGTGAGCGGCAGGGGTCCTGCCCCGGACAGGCGGACAGCAGCGCTCACAGCCAGCAGACGCCGGCCGCCGCCGCCGTGGCCCGAACCTGCGGAGGCCCGTTGATGGTGCCGGGATCGCGGCCGCCGGCTGTGCGCAGGCGATAGCCCGGCTCGGAAGCGATCTTCCTGAGACCGCGGGACCCGCCCGGAGGCATCGCAATGGCGTCCCCCGGCCTCACCCCGTTGTGCGCTCCCGTCGGGCTCCAGAAGACTCGCTGTGGGCGTTGATCAACGGCGGCTCGGTTCTTCCCTGACCCGAGGCGCGCCGATGCCCCGCGCGTCCGACCGGTCTCGGGCCCGGCGTGGCGACAGGGCGCGGGTGCGCCGCGGACGCTCAGGGAGTGGCCAGACTGCCCGACAGCCCCGTGACCACGAACTGTCGCCAGTCAGCGTCCGTCGTCGTCACGCTGTAGTTCTGCCAGACGCTCGAGCTGATGGTGGGGAGGGTGAATGCGTGGGAGGCAGTGCCGTCCCGGCGGGGCGCGACGTCGACTTCGTCCGAGTAGCTGGTCTGGTACATCGCGTCGGCGATGCCCAGGACCAGATGCGTCGAAAAGTCCGGGTTCACCCCCGCGACCGACAGCGTCAACGGCCCGCCCTTGTAGTCGGTGAAAGGCACGGACGGCGTCATCACGGGGGGCCGCAGCGCCAGGGCCTCGGTCATCGTCAGAGGCCGACGGGGCACGCGCAGCGTGTAGACCATCGCGGCACCGTTGTACTGCACCGGCTGACCGCTTGCGTCGACTGCCTTGAAGACGTAGGCGGCGTTGTCGGGAATGGCCTTGATCACGGCTTCCTTCTGCTCGTCGATCAGCCCGATGCAGTTGCCCTGCATCTGGTAGCCTGGATTCGGCATCTGCGGAAGGGCAGGGTCGACCCAGTACCAAGCGAGGTCACGCACGGCCGGCACATACTTCACGCCGGCCTGCGGAAAGCCCGGACCGGTCACGATGACGCCCGCCACGGCGCCGCTGTTGCCGGCGTTGTGGTCCTTGATGATCACGTCGAAGCCGGTGCCCCCGCAGGTCCCGTTCCCCCACGAACGCGCCAGCGGATGGATTTCGATTTCCATCGCGTGCCCGTCACCGGCCAGGCGCCAGGCACCGTCGGACCCCTTCGCGACGCGGACGTTCTGCTGCCGGCTGAAGGCGACGCCGTCCTTGTCCCGGTGGGTGAAATCGACCAGAACGCTCGACTTGCCGGGCTCGAAACCCACCGGTGTGACATCGGTGAAGCTGCCGCCCACGAGGTTGGGGTCGGCTGCGACTTCAGCGCTGAACTCGGCAGCGTCCATGTCCTGGAAGAGGAAGTCGTCGGTCAACAACGGCCGCAATGCAGCGGCCACCGGTGCGCCGTCGGCGAACCTGGAGGAGAAGTCCGCGAACACCTTGCGCACCTGCGAGATGTCGTCGCCCGCCGAAGCCATGCCGGCGCCGTCCATGGGCGCCACGCCGGTCTCGGCCGCGGCCCGCGTCGCCAGGTCGTCGGCCAGCTGCTGCTGCGTGACCAGGTTGCGGATCGTGGCCACGTTGCTGGCCGGGTCCACGCTGACGCGCAGCACGTCCAGCGCGGTGTCCAAGGCACTCGCCAGGGGCGTGAACGCGGTGCGCAGCAAGTCGACGCTTGCGTCGACGCCCAGCGCGAGGAGGGCTGGCAGGAGCTTCGCCTTGAGGCCGCTCAGTTCCGAATCCAGGGCATCCTTCGTCAGCGCGCTGTAGTCGCCGCTCTCGAAAAACTTCGAAGCCAGCTGCCCTGCAATGTTGGCCACGACCAGGTCGGTGAAGGGGGTGATGTTGATGTTGCCGTTGACATCGGCCGAGGTGGCCGCCGAGACGAGCGTGTACTGCGAACTGCCGGCCGTGCCCTGGGCGATGAAAAGGAACGGCCCGGTCATGCCCGTGACGTCGACCGAGTAGCCGCCGATGGACGACAGCGGGACCGTCTTGGTCGCGCCCTTCGCGTCCCGAACGGTGACGGTGCCGCGCAGCGGCAGACCCGCGGCGGCAGTGCCCGAAATGATGCCTGCCGAGGCCTGTTGCGTGCCGGCGCCAGTGTCCGCACCGCCGCCTTGCGCCGCAGGGTGGCCCGTCACGGGAAAGGAACTGCCGCCTCCACCGCCGCAGCCGGCGAGTGCAAGCGCGATCACCACGGCAGAGGCGATGCCTGAGCGATGGAAAAGTCGCGCGGAGGGGAGGACGAAACTGGAGGTTGCCTTCATCGGTCTTTGGTTGGAATTGAGGTATGGACTCGAGGTCCGGATTCCCCAGAACCCGTGCGCAGGCACGGAGTCGAGGCCCGGCGGCTCTATCGGCAGCGCAGGCCCTTTCTTGAAGGGTGGTAGCATTTAGTTACATTCCTAGACGGCCGTCGCCACGGCGATCGAGGCGGTCGAGAAGTGCGCGGCCGCGCCGCTGGTCCATGACAAGCACATCGACCCGGATCCCATGGCCAGCCATCAAGAGGCCCTGGCCGAGGGTGCGCGTGCATTCGAACCGAGTCTCTCCGGCACGGCGGTCAAGCCGCTCATCGTTTGCTCCGGAGCCCATCGAAACCAAGATCCCCTGCATGTTCAGCGCATCGAGGACGTGGCCCTGGGCGTCAAGGCCTTCGAGTTCACGCACGCCGAAGGCCCAGCCCTCGAACCGGCGGAGGCAGGCGCACACATCGAGCTGCAGTGGTCCGCGCAGCGAGGACTCCTGCGCCTAGTAGGTCATCTCGATGGCCATGCCCTGGGCCCACCGGTTCTCCCAATGCGCGAGGTAGCTTGCGGCCAGCTTCGGATTGCTCCACACCACCAGCACGTTTTCAGAGTTGGACTTCGCTGCCGCCTGGCTGTAGTTGAAGGAGCCCGTCTGGGTGTGCTTGCCGTCCACCACGATGTACTTGTCGTGGTGGATCGCATAGGTCGAGATCACCTTGGTCGGGATGTTGGCGCCGACCAGCAGGTTCATCGCAGCGATGTTCGCCTTGCCGCGGTTGCCCTTGTCATCGATCAACACGCGCACATCGACGCCACGTCGCTTCGCATCGGTCAGTGCGCGAACTACGGAAGGCGAAGTGAAGGAATAGCCGGCCAGCCGGATCGAACCGCGGGCGCTGTCAATGACCTTGAGCACGAGCGCTTCGGAGCCTGCCTCGGGCGAGAAGGCCACCTCGATCTTCGAGTCGGAGGGCAGGGGGCCAAGTGAACTGGCACAGCCAGCGAGGAGGGCAAAGGCAATGCCCAGCAGGGCACGGCGCGAGGCAGAAAGAAAATTGGATCGCATGCAGTGTTCAGGTTGGGCGGCGACTGTAGTTTGTACGCGCCCCTTCGGCGAAGCGGCCAGACGCGACCGCACGCATCAAATGGCTGAGATTCCTGCCGGGCTGGTCCAGCGCGAGTTCGCCGTGCTCGACGGCGGCATCCTGAAGATCGAGCAGCAGGACGCCCGCTCTCCTTGGCGTACTTGCAACCGGGCTTGAAGAAGGCGTGGACGCCGGGAATGGCCGACGCCGCGACCAGGCCGGGCACGACGACGTCCGGCGTCAAAGCCGCGAGCAAGGCGGTCGAATACTGTTCATTCATCCAGTATAAATTGAAGTCCGAGCGGCGACGAGATTTGCGCAGAAAGCCGGCGATTTGCGGCTGGCAGCGCCCGTGCATGGGGGCGCATGACCGGTGCTTGATCGGAGGTCCGCCGGGCTTCCTCCCGCGGGAGGAAAATACGCCCATGACGCCGCCGACCCCCGACATCCATGCCACGCTTCGCAAGGTCAAGCGCTACCAGATGAGCCAATGGGTCGGCCATCTGACGCCGTCGGAAGCTAGGTCGCTTGTCCAGGCCGGGGCCACAGCCAGCCCTCACGACCTCGCCTGGATCGAGTCGGGGCTTCAGGCCGGCAGCGATGCTGCGCGCTGGTTCTACTTCTCCGCCAAGCCGGCGTTGCGTGCGCTATTGCGCGCGCCGCTCTCCTGACGCGCCGCCCTTGCGAGGAACGGCATCGACCTACGCCAATTGGGCGCCAGTGATTCATGCTGCACGCATGCGCAAACCTCCTCGCCAGACCGCCCTCGATATACCCCCGCCGACGCGGGCTGCCGCGAAGCGATCCACCCGATCGCGCAGATCGACGGCATCGCGTCGAGGTCTGCTGCTGCTGGACTATCAGACGTGGCTGGCGGTCACGGCTGCGATCGCAGACGGCGTGCCCCGAACCCGGAACCCGACGTAAGCCGCAGCCGCCATGCGCATCGCCACCTACAACGTCAACGATGTCCGCAAGCGCATCGGCCCCCTGAGAGCCTGGCTCGACGTCACGGCGCCGGACGTCGTGTGCCTGCAGGAGCTCAAGTGCCAGACCGGTGAGTTTCCCCGCGACGCGGTCCGGGCCATGGGGTACGAGTCGCTGGTACTCGGCCAACGAAGCTGGAATGGCGTGGCCATCCTCGCCAAGGGCGTCGAACCGCTCGAGATCCGAAGAGGCCTCCCCGGCGACCCCGGGGACAGGGAAGCGCGCTACCTGGAGGCGGCCGTCCATGGCGTGGTGATCGGTTGCTGCTACATGCCCAACGGCAATCCTCAGCCGGGTCCGAAATTCAACTACAAGCTCGACTGGTTCCGGCGGTTCAATGCCCATGCGGCATCCTTGCTGGCCTCGGGCCATCCCACGGTGCTCGCCGGCGACTACAACGTCGTTCCGAGCGACGCCGACATCTATTCGACGCGCTCGTTCCTCGACAACGCATTGCTGCAGCCCGCGCCGCGCGCAGCCTATCAGTCGCTGCTGGATGCCGGTTGGACGGACGCGCTGAAGCGCCAGTCGCCCGACGCGCCGCTCTACACGTTCTGGAGCTATCTGCGCAACCGGTGGCCCCGAGGCGCGGGCCTGCGCATCGACCATCTTCTCCTCAGCCCGAAAGTCGCCAAGCGCATGCGCAGCGCAGGCGTCGACCAGGCCGTCCGTGGCCTCGAAGGCGCCAGCGACCATGCGCCGGCGTGGGTGGAACTCGAGAACTGAAGCAAAACGCAGAACCCACCCGCCAGGTTGTCCCTTCGCGTCGCTGCCACGCGCCTCTCGGAAGCTCGCTGCGGCAACGTTCTGGATTCCGTCCACATGGGGCCCGCGCGCCCCATTTCGTTTCGCATTGACGGCGCCATCGCCAGCGCATCAACCGATCCAATTTGACCGCTCGCGTTGGCGGGGAGGGCGCGCAAGGGCCGTGCAGGAACGGGGCAGGGAGCGCTTGCTGTTCCCTTGAGGGTGCCATGCCGTTCTCGCCGTCAAGGTCTGCGCGCCTCGCGGCGCTGGCGGCCCGCGGCCGTCTTCGAACCTTGACCGCTTGCGCTGCGGCGTGCCGTCGACGGTCACGGGCAATCCCGCCCGCTACCGTTCAAGGAGATGCGTCATGGCCTCCCACTTTCCTTTCATCACCGACGCGCAATTCGAACTGCTGCTTCGCAATGGCCGCATGGCGCTGGCCTACCAGGCGCAGGGCCAGGACTTCGATCCGCGGCCGGTGGTCAAGCTCTTCACGCCCGATGCGGGCGCGACCTGGCTGCTGACGGAGATCGAGCCCCAAGCGCAGATCGCTTTCGGCCTGTGTGATCTGGGCATGGGCTATCCGGAACTGGGCCATGTGAGCCTGGCTGGGCTTTCCGTCGTGCGCGGGATGATGAACCTGCCGATCGAGCAGGACCTGCACTTCCGGGCCACGCAAGCGCTGAGCGCCTACGCGCGTGAGGCGCGACTCGCCGGGCGGATCCAGGCCTGAGCGCCTGCCGCCGGCCTGCGCCGGCGGCATTGCCTTCGACTTGACCCGGCGTGGCGCGCGGCAGCGAACTGTCGCGCGCTGTCCACGATCAGGCCACGCGGTGCGCGGCAGATCCAAGTCTTGAATGCGTGACTCGCGCCTGTGCGTCGCAGAGGAAGACCGAACGGCCTGCGGCCCCGCGCTGCCGGGCGGTGTGCCCGCGTGAGTCACCGGTGCGTGCCGCGGCACCTCTGCCTTCAGAGCCACCTCTTGATCGACGCATAGCTCGCTCGGTCCGCTGTCCAGGGCTTCGGGCAACGCCTCCGTCCTCACCCGGTCCTCGCTGCGCTCGGCTGCGGCCTCCGGGCGGTCCCTGGACATCGGCCCTTGCTGCTCGCTCTTCATGCGTCGAGGCGGCTCCGAAAGCAGATGTTCAACCCCCGCGGCACACCCCCCGCAGAAAGGCTTCGCCATGCATGCAACTCCCTCCCCCGGTCAGCGCAAGGCGCGCACCGCCAACAGCCCAACAGCCCCGGGCGTTCCCCCCGTACCCCCCGAGGACTCACCCAAAGCAGGTGCTGTCCAACTTCAAGGTGCAGCGCCGCCGCGCGGCGGCCGCATGGATGTCCGGCAGTCTGTCACCGACCGGATCATTGCGATGCTCGAGAAGGGCGGCAATGTGTTCCGGGAGCGCTGGACACGGGCCGCCTCACGCGGCATCCCTCGCAACGCGAAGACGGGTGCGCCGTATCACGGGGCCAATGTGCTGCTGCTGTGGGATGCAGCCATCGAGCAAGGCTACGCGTCGAACGTCTGGTTGACCTACAAGCAGGCGGCGAGCCTCGGCGCCCAGGTGCGCAAGGGCGAGCGCGCGGTGCTGTGTGCCCACTTCGAACGCAAGGGACGCCAGGGCGGCTCCGAAAGGGGCGATGCGGAAAGCAGTCCGGAGGTCGACGAAGCGGGCGATCACGAAGAAGCCCGACGCGACGGCATGCTGCAGTGCCTGCCGTTCTGGGTCTTCAACGTGGCGCAGATCGACGGGCTGCCCCGCGAGGTGGTCGACGCCTGCGGCGAAGCACCGGTGCCTGCCTGGGCGCCGGTGGAGGCGGCGTGCCGCCTGCTCGGAGGCAGCGGCGCCACCATCCGTCATGGCTTCGAGCGGGCCATGTACTTGCCAGCACTGGACGAGATCCGACTGCCCTGGCCCCAGCGCTTCACCAGCGCCCAGGCGTATTGCGCGACGACCCTGCATGAACTGGTGCATTGGACAGGCCATGCGAGCCGCCTGAACCGGGCGTTTGGTCGGCGCTTCGGCGATGCGGCGTACGCGTTCGAGGAACTGGTCGCCGAGCTCGGCTCTGCCTTCGCGATGGGACACTGCGGGCTCGTGGACGCGTCCATCGAAGGGCATGCCGCATACCTCGACAGCTGGCTGCAGGTGCTCAGGAACGATCGAACGGCGATCTTCACGGCCGCACGGCATGCGGGCGAAGCGTTCGACTACATCCTGGCCCGGGAGATGCCGGCGCTGGACGGGTCACCGATCCTGCCCGCGGACGAATGAATCCCGGGCAGTGGCCGCGGGTTCGGCCACCTTCCAATTCATCCCGGCGCAGGCCCATGGGCCTGCGAGATCTCACTAGACTCCAGCCTTTCCACTTCTGATCGTTTCATGACCAAGACCTACGCCCAGTTGGCACGCGAAATCGCGGCACTCCAGGCCTCCGCCCAAAAGCAACTGGCGCTCGAAGCCAAGGGCGCCATCGCGAAGATCAATGCAGCGATTGCGAAGTACGGCCTCACGGCGGGCGATCTGAAGTTCGCGTCGATCTCCGCGCCCATGTCGCCTGCGGCCCGCAAGAAGCCCAAGACGAACGGGAAGGCTGGCGCTGCGTCCAACGGCGCAAGGTTCAGCGACGGCAAGGGCAACCAGTGGGGCGGACGCGGTCCCAGGCCCGCCTGGCTGCGCCAGGCGATGGCAGCCGGCCGGACACTGGCGAGCTTCGCCACGGCCGCGACGCCGGCACCCGTCGCCGCCGTCCCCGCGGCACCTGCCGAGCGCGTTCCAGCCCGGTCGACCCGTTCGATCCAGTCGAAGCGGGTCCCGTCCAAGCGGGTCCCGTCGGTTGCAACGGCCAAAGGCTCTTCCCAGAAGACCACCCCGGCCGCGGCATCATCCCCCAGCGCTGCGGTTGCACCGGCCACGGTCGCTGCTCCGACGAAGGCGGCCCGCGCGAAGAAGATGGCAGTGAAGACGCCCGCCGCATCCGCTGCCGCTGCGTCTGCGCACGCGGTCACACGGCCGGCAACCCAGTCACCGGCGAAGAAAGCCGCTTCGACCCAGGCGACGGGTGTGCCGAAGTCCTCGACGAAAGGCACCGACCCGAAGGCCCCGGCGGCAAGCTCGAAACCTGTCCGGCCGCCAAAGAAAGCGGCCGCCCCCGCAGCGCGCAAGAAGACCGGGCCCAAAGCCGCGCTGCGCAAGGCCGCTGCGGTGAAGAGCCCGCCGCCGGCGGCGCCCGAAGCGGTCCACGCGACACCGGCGCTCTGACGCTTCCAGCAGAAGGCACGGCCGTCGCGATGGTGGCGGCCTCGACCGCGCGGCAGCTTCGATGCGCACCCGGCGTCCTGCGAACACCGCGCGGTTGTGCAGTCGCCGCTTGTCGCTCGAGGTGTCCACCCTCTACGCCACCTTCTTCGATGCTGCACAGTCGCAGGCGGCGTCGCAGGCGCATGAGGCGCCTGGGGCGCTCGTCGCTGCGAGCGCCTGTCTCGACGGCAAACCGACCGGCTCGACGGCCAGGATCCGCCGCGCAAGGCGCGACGCGGATTTCTGGTCGTGCCCGCACTGGCACACCGTGCCAGTCGAGACCTGGCGATCCGCGACATGACGCTCGCTCTGGCGCGCTACTTCGCCCCAGAGGACACCAGCCATCGCCTTGCACGAGCCCCTCGCGGCTCGTCACGGCATCTTCCTACTCCAATCGAGCGATCTTTCCTCCAGGCGCGCAGCACTGAAAGGCGGACCGTCAGGCCCTGATCTGACTTTCGGGGTGGCAACATGGAAACCTGGTCCCTTCTCCGACGAAGCGCCGCACTCGCCGCGCTGACGCTGGCCGCATGCGTTTCGGCGCCGCAGCGATGGGGCGAATGGGTCGATCCGACGCTGGGGCCCAACTCCGGCATTCTCAGAGGCGGCAAGGTGCTCATCGCGTGCGACACCTTCGATCTCCTCATGCGCCAGCCCTGCCAGGACGACCTGGCGCGAGCGCTGGCGGCCAGAGGCGTCAATCCCGTCATGGCCCCGGTGGCCACCACCCTGAACGCGCGCGAGTCGGAGGCCCAGCTGGCCACCAGCGCCACGGCCGTCGGCGCCGATACGGTCTTCATCCTGTCGCTGTCGCCCGCGGCGACGTCCACGGGCTCCGGCATGTCCGTCGGAATCGGCGGCTCCAGTTGGGGACGCAGCAGTGGCTTCGGCATCGGCCTGAGCGCCCCGGTCGGGGGCGGCTGGGGCAGCACCGGGTTCTCGGCCACGGGGCGCGTCACCGATGTGCGCAATGGACGCATGGTATGGAGCACGACCTTCGTGGCCTCGCCATCGTCGGACATCGGTGGACAGGTCCGCGAGCTGACGCGCAACGTGCTCGACTCGGCGCAAGCCGCAGGCCTGCTTTGAAGCCCGGGGCGGACGAGCCCGGCCACGTCATGCCGATGTCGGACTGGCCTGCCAAGCCCGTTCGCCCTTGACCGGCCCTCCTCGCATCGCTGTCCCCCGAAAGTGGAGCCTCGTTCCGGCGCAGACCGCGCCACCCACCACCAGGAGCCAACTTGCCAGACGACAAGACCCAACCCGGCGGGCAGGACCGCACGCGCATCAACATCCACGAGGACTACGAGCTGCGGGACTGGTCCCGGAAGCTGGGCGTCTCGCCCGAAATCCTCCAGGCCGCGGTGCGCGCTGTCGGGACGCATGCCGCCACCGTGGAACAACACCTCAAGGGTCAAAGGAAGTAAGCCGGTGATCGACAAACAGCACAAGGAGCCGTCCATGGCATCTGATGACGTGAAAACCGCCTCCGAACTTGCGGAAGAAGCCAGGCAGACAGGGCACGATGCGGTCCTCGCCGCACACGGCTATGCCCAAGAAGGCCAACGCATCGGCCGAGAGGCCGCGCGGTCGGTTCGCGCGAGCCTCGCCGATGCCAAGGAGACCGGCAGCGAAGCGCTCGACACCGTCCGGGGCCTCTCCAACGACGCGCGCGATCTCGCGACGGACGCGATCAGGTCCGGCCGGTCCTCCGCGCGTGATGCCGTCAGCGCCGTGGGCGAACGGGCCCGGGCCCTGGGCGAACGCGTGCAGCACTCGAAGGAGGCGTGCGCGGGCTACATCGCGGAGCAGCCCGTACGCGCCACGTTGATCGCGATGGCGAGCGGCGCCGCCGCCATGACGCTGATGCGTCACTTTCTCAGGGCCAGACGCGGCCATTGAGCCTCGCCCGCTCGACATCGAAGACCTCGACGAGCGAGCCGTGGCAGGGTTCTACGTCCGCCTGCCTGAAGGTGCCCAGCACCTGGCCGGGGGAGGGCACCCGTTCCATCGACGAAGAGACAATGCCTTCACGCCCGGAACTGCCGGGCCGCAAAAGCCCAGGCCATGCGCGACGCATCGGGCCCGAGGCCGTCGCTGTACAACTGGCGCGCCGCACCGCCGCTCCAGGCGTGTCCGAGCCCGTCGATCTCCACGAGCGTCGCGACCGTGCGCCCGCGACGCTTGAAGTCGGTCACGCTCGTCGCGTAGCGCTTTCCGCGCTGGACGCTGCGCGGGCCGGCGGGCGTCGCTCCCGCCGCATCCGCCCACACCTGCACGGCGGCCCGGCCATTCGAGGCCGCGACCACCCTGTCGCGCGTTCCATGGATCACCATCAAGGGCGGCCAGGCCGTCGGCCTGGCCGCCGCCCTGTCCGCGAGGGGCCGGGTCGGCCGATGCCCGTGCATCGCGCCCAGCGCCGACAGCGGCGAGTGCGCGGTCCCCGGCGGAATGCCCGAGTGCATCACCACCGCACCGAAGCGTTCCGGATGCCGCGCGACCAGCAATGCCGCCATGCTGGCCCCCGCGGAAAGTCCCGCCACGGCGATGCGCGCGCGATCCACTGCATACATCAGACACACCTGGTCGATGGCCTTCATGATCAACGCGGCCTCGCCGTAGGCGCGACCCGACGCGGTGTCGAACCAGTTCCAGCAGCCCTGGGGATTCGACACCAGGTCCTGCTCCGGATAGAGCACGAGAAACCGCTCGCGCGCCGCGATCCGGTTCATGCGCGTGCTGGTCGCAAAGGTCTTCGCATCCTGGCCGCAGCCGTGGAGCATCACCATCAGCGGCAGGCGCTCGCCGAACACGATGCCCGGAGGGCGATAGAGCCGAAAGCGGCGCATGCCCGACGCGCCGACCGCCACGCCCGAGATCCACTGGCCCGGACCGGCCGGCGGCCGACGCTTGTCGAGCACCGGCCGGACCGCCTGCTGCACCGCCGCCGAGCCCTTGCGCCACGTGCTGCTGGTCAGCGCCTGCATGCTGCGCGCGAACACGCCGGCCCATCCGCCGGCCTTCCTGCGTCGCGCCATCAGCGGCGCGGCTTGCGCTTCGTCGCCGTCCTGGCCGGCTTGCCGCTCCAGAAGTCAACGATCTGCCGGGTCGCGTCCGCCTGCGCGGCGCCGATCTCACGCTTGGCGGCACGCGTGGCCTGACCGCGCGCGGACCCCATCGTCCTGTTGGCCGCGCTGAGCCACATGCTCATCAGGGGATTCTTCTTGGTCCAAGGGTTCTTCATCGCTGCTCCGCTTCGACCGACGGCCGATGCACCGACTGTCTGCCGGGATCGGATGCGGCAGTGCAGCATTCAGGCTCGAATGCAGGTGGCCCGTGTCCTACGCCGTGCGCTTCGTCGCCGACCCCTCGGCTAGCGATGCGCCAGCGCTCGGAGAAGGAGAAGGCAAGCGGAGAAAGGCAGAGGTAGAGAGTGGAAGCGGGAGGCGTGGAAGGGCAGGGGAATGAGAGAGGAGAGGAGAGGAGGGGAGGGGAGGGCTTGCCTGTGAGCCCTCACGCTACCCCACCGTTCTCGCGTTCAAGGCCCTGCGCCCGCTGCGCGGGCTCGGCGCGTGCCGCGCGCCTTCGGCGGCCTGGAGCGCTGCGCTGCGGCGGGGTCGGTGCGGGGCCCGCAGGCAATCCCGCCTGTGGCATCCACAGGAGTTCCGCCATGACCGCATCCACCGACCTCAACGCGCAGCAACGCCACGTCCTCGAGGCGCTGCGTCCCTTCCTCGGCCACGAGGCCGACGACCTGTTCGAATCGAACGGCCGGTCCCTGCGGCAACTGGCCCGCTTTGCGCGCGACTCGTCGCTGCCGGGCTGCCAGCGATTCGTGACCGGCCTGGCGCTCGCGCAGGCGCTGCTCGCCGAGGAGCTCGGCGATCGCTCGGTGTTCGATACGCCCCAGGCGGTCGCGGACTTCCTGCAGCTGCATTTCGCCGGCCAGGCGCACGAGAGCTTCGCCGTGCTCTACCTCGACGCGCGCCATGCGTTGCTGGCCTTCGAGGACCTGTTCCGCGGCACGCTGACCCAGACCAGCGTCTACCCGCGCGAGATCATCAAGCGCGCGCTGCACCACAACGCCGCCGGCGTGATCCTGGCCCACAACCATCCGTCGGGGTCGAGCGACCCGTCGCACGCCGACCGCGCGCTGACGCAAGTGCTGCGGACCGCCCTGGCGCTGGTCGACGTGCAGGTGGTCGATCACCTGGTGGTGGCGGGCGCCCAGACGCTGTCGTTCGCGCAGCGGGGACTGCTCTGAGGCACACCGGCCGCCCCGATTCGCGGCGGCCCGACCGCGGTCTCGCGCGCGGTCGCGCGCGACCTCGCGGCTCAGCGCCCGCCCGCCGGACCCGGGCGAGGGAGGGCCGCTCGCACGACCTCCTGCAGCTGGCGCGCCGAGGGCAGCTTGCCCTTCATCTCGGCCGGCAGCTTGCCCTGCAGCTGGTACTCGGCCACGCCGATCGGGTTGGACTTGCTCTTGAGCGCGAACTCGACCTCGAGGTTGTCCTTCTCGGCGCACAGGATGATGCCGATCGAGGGGGCATCGTCCGGCGCCCGCTCCTTGTCGTTGAGCAGGTTCAGATAGAAATCCATCTTGCCGGCGTACTCGGGCTCGAACTTGCCGATCTTCAGCTCGATCGCCACCAGCGACTTCAGGAAGCGGTGATAGAACAGCAGGTCGATGAAGTACTCGTTGCGGCCCAGGGTGAGCCGGTGCTGGCGTCCGATGAAGCAAAAGCCATAGCCGAGCTCGAGGATGAAGTCGCGCAGCTTGTCGATCAGCTGGTTCTCCAGATCGCGCTCCTTCACGGCCTGGCGGATGCCGAGGAACTCCAGGTTGTAGCTGCTCTTGAGCGCTTCCTCGGCCTGCTCGGCCAAGTGCCCCGGCAACGCGACCGGAAAGTTGTGGCTCTTGCCTTCGGACAACGAGCGTTCGTAGGCCCGCGCCTTGATCTGGTTCAGGAGCACATTGCGGCTCCAGCCGAAAGCCGCGACGGCCCGGAGGTAGAAGAGGCGCTCGGCCGGCTCGGTCACCTTGCCGAGCACCACCAGGTGGTGGCCCCAGGGAACTTCTGCGACAAGCTGTCGCAGAAGTCCGAGCCCCGGCTCGACGCCGGCCGCGACCGCCGAACGCGCGGGGCGGCGCGGCGGCGTGCCCGGGCTTTCTGCGACAAGCTGTCGCAGAAACGGCGTGCCCGCGTAGGCCTCGTACAGCCGACGCATGTCCCACACATTGCGCGCCGAAAAGCCCTGGGTGCCCGGAAACGAAGCCCGCAGGTCGCGCGCAATCTGCTCGACGACCGCCTGGCCCCAGCCCAGCGCCTGCTGCTTGTCCAGGATGGCCTTGCCAATGTCCCAGTACAACGCGATCAGGTCGCGGTTCACCGCGCGCGCGGCCGACAGGCGCGCCGCGGCGACCCGCCGCTTCAGGTCGTCGATGAAATGTGCGTAATCGCTCGTCGGATCGGGAGTGCGGGTCATCGCACGAGACTGTAGACGACGCCACGACGCGGCCTGGGGTCGCGTGGGCTCGCGTGGCGTCGCCTCCAGCGAGCCGGCCTCACGTTCCCGAGCGTTGCCCCGCCAGGCGCAGCAAGCTCAGCTGGCGCGCTTCCTCGGCATCGCGCAGGCTCTTGGCCGCGCGCCTCGCGACGTACTCGACGTACAGCGCATCGATCGTCGCAGCCCATTGCCCGATCGCGGCTCGACGCGACCCGGACACCGATCGCTTCCCGGACCACGCGGCGTTGCCGCGTGCGTCCGGCTCCTGCGCCTTCGACCGAGGAGGGCCGGACGGAAAGTCCGGGACGGCCACCCCGGCCCTGCGCAGGATCGCTTCCTTCTGGTCTGTCGTGAGCATGGCAAATCTCCAGCAAACAGCGTTCCGGCCTGGTGCGAGGAAAGTGGCGAAGGCGTCGATTCGTCTTTCTGCGCCAATCGCCGCCTTCGCGGAGACGGAGGCCGGGCGTCTCCTGCCTATCTGGGGCGCCGCGCGCGCCCCACAAGGCAGGGCTTTCTCTCTTGCCACCGCCATTCGCATCCCCGGGCCTGCATCGCTCCCGCCCGATCCCGGCGCGACACCGCGCAGGGCGGGCCAGGCGAGTGAGCGCAGGTGGCGGACCTGCCGCTCCCTTCAGGCTGCCACGCCGTTCTCGCGGTCAAGGTCGGCGCGCACCCGCGGTGCGCTCGCGGCCCCAGGCCGTCTTCGAACCGCGAGCGCTGCGCTGCGGCGTGCCCGCCGACGGTCACGGGGGCACTTCCGGCCCGCAACCGTTCAAGGAGAACGACCTGTGCACCTTCATCACCGACATGCAGCGCCTGGCGCTGCCAACGGACATCGGTCGCAACAGGGAGGTTTCCTCGCCTTTGCCACGTTTGGCACCTTTGCCACCTTTGCCACGGGCCACGAGTCCAGTGTGCCGACCGTAGGCGATGCGCCGGCATCGGAAAGTGCGAGTCAACCCCTGCATCGACGCCCTCTCGCGCTCGGGGCTCTACCGCGGACATCAGCGTCGTTTCCTCTCGCGCGTCGCGGCGGCGATGACGGCCTTCCGTTCGCGTCGGCCCGATCGAAGCCCCCGGAAGCGCGCGCCGTCATCGCGCCCGAGGACCCTTGGCGTTATCGCCGCGCCAGTCGCCTCCGGGGTGCGCCGCTTCCTCATGCAGCCTGTCGATGTCCAGGCCGTCGATCTGAACCAGCAACCGCTGCAGCATGTGCCGGGTCCGGTCGGACGGGGTCTGTCCGCTGACCAGGGCGGCATCGAACTCATGCCAGCCCCCGCCGACCAGCAGGACCCTTGCCCTGTAGTGCGCACGACCTTCCTCGTGCTCGATCTCGACCTCGTCGTTGACCAGCTTGCCGGTCCCAGCCTGTTTCGCCTGGCCGCAGATTCTTGACATGTCCGTCCTTGCCTCACCCCAGCCGTGATTGGAAGCCCCGCCCCGGCGCCCCGGCGCCTTGGCAACTGGCCATAGGGCAAGGGTCCTCGGCCTGGCGGCCGAAGGCCGGGGCGGCTGCGTGTCGCTGGCGCCGGCGCGCCTGCGCGCGAGGCGGCCTGGCCAGGCATCGGGCGCGCGCGGATCTCGTTGCTGACTGCGCGCGGCCCGATAGGCCGCGCGCTGCAAGCGGAGCCGCTGCAGCGAAGAGGTCGATCCCGGCCGTCGATCGGCGGATGTCGCTGCCTGCCGAAATGACGATCACCCCTTGCCGCGTGACGATGGCGGGCGCCCCACCGGCTTCGCCGCTGTCGGGCTGCTCCAGGTTCGCGCCTGCGCGCTCATCCCCTCCCGGGGACGGCCTGCGGCCGCCTTGCGCATCCCTGGCGCAGGGACTGCGTCCCTCGAACTACCCCTGATCAGAGGCGCCTGCGGCGCCTGGGCGCGCTCGCCGCGCGGCGGTTGCGGGACGCGCCGGTGGCGCCGGCGGGCTGCCGTTTGCCTGAGCCCTTCGCTGTTCCCGGGGAGCTTGCGAGCGCGGTGCCGGCTGACCGGCTGCGCCTGCAAGGGGGTGTTCATAACGCTCACGCGTTACGAATGCTTCCCCCTTGCTCCCCCGTCCCCGCGCGCGCCGCTTCTCCCCCGGGCGAAGAACTCAGGAAAACGGCGGCCAGCACCGGGTCGGCGGCCGATGCGTCCCGGAACCCTTTCACGAAGGGCTCCGAATCTAGGAACCCGGCATCACTTCGCTTGATTCATCGAAAGGAACCGTCATGACCGTCATCGACAAGGCAAGGAAGAACACGGGCGTGCGCGCGCGCAAAGAACGCCCGAAGCGGAGCGGATCGGACGTCGCCGCGGGCGACCCGCACCGTCTGGCCTCCGACGCCCCGGCACGCGACCTGCTCGTGCCACTGGACCGGCTGTGCCTCAGCACGGCAAACGTGCGCAAGGCGAGCCCTTCGCATGGCCTCGCCGAACTCGCAGCACTGATCGATGCGCAAGGCCTGTTGCAGCGCCTGAGCGTCATCGCGCAGGACGATGGCCGCCATGCCGTGGTGGCCGGGGGCCGGCGACTGCAGGCGATCCAGATGCTCGCCGCGCAAGGGCGATGGCCGGCGGATCGACCCGTGGCCTGCACCCTGTTCGAAGCGGACCGGGCCGTCCAGGTGTCGCTCGCCGAGAACAGCGGGCGCGAAGCCATGCACCCGGCCGACCAGATCGAGGCCTTCCAGCGACTCGTGCACGAAGACGGACTCGATGTCGCCCAGATCGCGGACCGCTTCGGCGTGTCGCCACTGACCGTCCAGCGCCGCCTCAAGCTGGCCCGACTCTCGACGCGCTTCATCGACCTCTACCGGGCCGACGAGATCGGCAGCGAGCAGCTGCAGGCCCTGGCCCTCGTCGACGATCCTGCAGCGCAAGAGGCCCTCTGGGACGGACTGCGTCCCTGCGACCGCAGCGCGTGGCGCATCCGCGAGGTCATCACCGCCGAGGCCTGCACCGCCGACAGCCGCCTCGCGCGCTTCGTCGGTCTCGATGCCTACGAGGCCGAGGGCGGCGGCGTGCGCCGCGACCTGTTCGCCTCCGGCGAGGATCCGCGCAGCATCTACCTCGACAACCTGCCGCTGCTGCACACGCTCGCGGTCGACAAGCTGCGCGGCGTCGCCGCCGCACTCCACGAGGAAGGATGGTCCTGGGTCGAGTGCGCGATCGAGCCCGATGGTCTCGCGTTGCGTCGCTTCACGCGAGAGCCGGAAAGCGAACGCGAACCCACCGCCGACGAGGCGGCGGCGCTCGAGGCCCTGGCCATCCGGCTGCGCGAGCAGACCGACGCCTACGACCAGCTTCAGGACGAGGTCGACCCCGATGCGGACGACTTCGACAACGTCGAGCAGCAGATGGCGGACGCGCTCGACGCGACGGCTGATGAACTCTCCCGTCTGCGCCAGGCACTGCGGACCTGGCGCCCCGAGCAGAAGGCGCGAAGCGGTGCGATGGCCAGCCTCGACCACCGGGGTGGCCTGCACATCGAGCGCGGCCTCGTGCGTCCCGCCGATGACCTGGGCCCGGAGCGCGCGCGCAGACTGGACCCGGACGAGGACGAGCGCGACGCGGTCGCTTCCCCTTCCGCCCGGCCAGGTTTCAGCGAACGGCTGATGCGCGATCTCACGGCCCACCGCACCGCAGCCCTGCAGGCCGCGCTGATGCAGAACCCTCGCATCGCCCTGGTCACGCTGGTCCATCGCATGGCGGAGACCGTCTTCGGGCTCTACGGTACCGGCAACGACGTGGTCAAGGTGACGGTCCGGGTGACCGGTGACAGCACCTTGTCGCAGGACGCCAGCGACTATGCGTCAAGCCCCGCCGCGACGCTGCTCTCACAGGCCGAGACCGAATGGGGCGACCGCCTGCCAGGCTCCCCCACGGCCCTGTTCCAGTGGCTGCTCGGGCAGCCCGATACCACCCTGCAGGACCTGCTCGCCTACTGCACGGCGCGCAGCATCCACGCGATCACGCCGCGCAGCCGGTCCCGCGACCACAGCGACACCCTGGCCGAGGCGCTCGGCGTCGACATGGCCGACTGGTGGCTGCCCACTGCCGCGACCTACCTGTCGAGCGTGAGCAAGGCCCAGGCGCTGGAAGCCGTGAAGGAGGCCACCGGCGTCGGTGCGACGGCGGTCATGGCGAAGATGAAGAAGGGCGAACTCGCCGCCCATTGCGCACGGCAACTCGAAGGCACGCGCTGGCTGCCCGGCCCGTTGCGAGCGATGCCAGCCACCGCCACGCCCGACCCCGACGACGACGCATGACCGATGAAGGCTCCGCCCGATCGGCGGGGCCTCATCGCGATCGCGGACCGCCGTTTCCGTTTCCGCTTCGTTCGACTTTGAAGGAGACTTTCATGAAGACCCGGACCCCTCTCATCCTGTCGGCCGCTGTGCTGTCCCTCGCCGGGCTGGCCGCGATCGCCCTGTTCCGTTCCGATGCCGGCGCGCCCGCACCGCAACGCGCCTTCCAAAGCAGGTTCCAGCCCGTGCTGACCGAGGCCCAGATCGGCAGCTTCAAGGAGCTCCCGCCCGTGCCGCTCGAGTTGCCCGCTCGCGAGGGCCCCTTGCCGCCTGCGAAGCCAAAGACCGGAAAGGAGCCCACGCCATGACAACGAGCGCACCCCTGCCGAATCGCACTCCCCACGCCGGCGACGCGGCGACGCCGCGTCCGGTGCTGAGTCCGTTCGAAGGGCACTGCCTGTGCCGACGAACGCGGGAATGCGCGGAGCTGCTGCAACTCGCCGTGCTCGGCGTCGAGCAGACCCGTGAGCGGCACGCGCCCGACGCGGATCTCGTCGCGATCGCCGAGCATCTCGCGCAGGCCGAGCGCCACGTCGAGCGAGCGCGACAGCTCGCCTCGCGCTGGAGCGAGTGATGGCGACCAAGTCCTGCAAGCCCGTCACCCGGGAGACTTCAGCCATGGTGCGCGAGCGAGGGCTCCGTGCCGTGATGGTGACGCTCGTGGGCGGCGTGATCGAACTGCGCGCGAAGGGCCTGCGATCGACGGAGACGGTCGATGTTGCCTGGTGCTACTACACGGCGGTGAAGCAGCGCGTGGCGCTGGAGCGCGTGCAGCGGGCGGCTCGCCAGGGGAGGGCGGCGCGACGTCCCTCGCGCTGACCTTGGCGCCGGCCCGTCCCTCCGGACGGGCCTTTGCCTGGGCGCCGTTCGGCATGCCGAACACGCGGGATGTGTTGCTTCGGTACCTCCTTGGTGCCGGGCTGTCTTGCGTGCAGTCCGGTCCTGTGAGATCCGGCCGCGAGTTCGAGCACCACCGCCTTTGACAACGAGGGAATTTGCAGGCAAGGTGTTGGTTGGTGCACACTTCGGCACGCCCCACGCGTGTGTCTTCTCAGGCGCCGCCCGGACCGTCCCTGTGCCGTGACGGTGATCGAATGTCTCCTCCACCATCTCTTGGTGGATTGGCCCCGCGGTTCGCGCCCCGGGGCCTCTCTTTTGGTGAGGGTCTTCGCGACGCAACAACGCACGTCTTCGCCGAAGCGTTCGGCATGCCGAACACACGCACATGCGTTCATGCGAAGGATGAGCGACGGGACCTCCGGCCGCGCGCGCTGCTTGGCTACCGGGCAGCCTGGAGCGATGGTGTCGGCCGCCGGCTCGCGTTCGCTGTTCGGTCGACGGCCGTCGGTGTTCGGCATGCCGAACACTTGCTCATCGCGTGCCCGTGACCCGCCCGATTCTCTCGAGGGAGATGTTCGGCATGCCGAACATCCGAGGGCTGAAACCCGAAGCGCGATCGATTTCGCCAGCTTTCTCAGTGCCAGGACGCCAACTTGCCGTTGATCGCTGTTCGGCACACCAGACACTTGCGAGTTGCCTGCGTCGTGTAGCACGTTGGCGGAGCACGGCCGAAGTTGTTCGGCATGCCGAACACTTGGCCGATCGCGCCACGACGCGTCGTCCTTTCGTCGAGATGTTCGGCATGCCGAACATGCAAGGTTGCAGGCAATGCGATGCTTGCGTTGTCGACCCGCTCAATGCCACTCACCCTGATGGCCGCTTTGGCGAGGCTGAAAGATTGCCCAGTCGTGGGCGCGAAGCGTGACGATGGAGCGCGGATTTCAATTGTTCGGCATGCCGAACGCTGAGGCCTTGTTTGGCTTTGATGGCAGGATAGACTGGCGTCAGACATTGTTAACGTTTCGTCGTTCACCATGCCCAGCGCCCCTCGATCCGTCGTCATCGGCACCCGAACTTCGAGCGATACCAAGGCTCGATTTGCCGCGCTGGCCGCGCGTCGGGGCCTCACTGAATCCGCATTTCTCGCGCAACTGGTCGAACACGTGATCGCGTCGAACTCACCGAGCGATGCGGCTGAGGTACCGCCCTTCGCATCTGATGCGGGCCGCGCCAATGACCGTCTCACCCTTCGCTTGCGGCCAGGCGACCGTGCGCTCGCGGACGCGCGGGCAGCATCACGCCGCATGAAGACCGCGAGCTATGTGACCATGCTCGTGCGCAGCCACGTCCGAGGTACGCCGGTAATGCCACCGAAGGAGTTGGAGGAGCTGCGCTGCGCGGCCGGACTTTTGGCGTCCTTCCACCGCCAGTTCCGCTCGCTTGGTGCGAATGCTGTGGCCTCCTCAAACGCGCAATCCGACGGGCACGCGCCGTGGGCAGATGTCGGCCGTGTCATCGAAGGCGTCGGCGACGCGGTGGCGTCCGTCGTTCGCGCGAACCTGATCAGCTGGGAGGCCGGACGTGCCTAGGCGCATCGTCACCTTACCGCGCACGGAAGGGATGGAGCTCGACATCGTCAGCTACGGCCGCCGCGGTCCGGGTGCGCGTGCGACGCTCAGTGTGGAGCAGATCGAGCAGGTCAAGCGAACAGTGGGCCGCGCGGCAGAGGTCCTGGTGAAGGTCTCGGGTGGCGCGCGCGATACAGGCGCTGCCAGAGCGCACCTGAAGTACATCGATCGTCATGGAAAGCTCCAGGTCGAGACCGACGAAGGAGTCACGCTGCAAGGTCGGACGGTCGCTGATGGGCTGATCGCAGACTGGCAACTCGACCTGTGCCGAAGCCACTACATGGCGAAGCCTGCCGCAGGCGCGAAGGACTTACGCGCGAAACTGGTCCATCACATCGTGCTCTCGATGCCGGCAGGCACCCCACCCCAAAAAGTGCTGAACGCTGCGCGAAGTTTCGCACGCGAGAACTTCGCGCTCCAGTATCGATACGCCATGGTGCTGCACACCGATCAAGCCCATCCCCATGTGCACCTGGTCGTCAAATGCAACCACGAGTTCGAGCCGGGCCGGCGGCTGTACGTGCGCAAGGACACTCTGCGCGCATGGCGGGAGCAGTTCGCCGCCCTGATGCGGGAGGAGGGCGTCGCTGCCAACGCGACGCCGAGACAACTGCGGGGCGCGCGCAAGGGGTTCAAGGACCCGATTCATCATCGCCTGCGTGAGCTGCGGGTTTCCAAGGATGCGAGAAACGAGACGGTTGAGCGGGCACCGGTCGTCTCGAGCTTCATGCGCGGCCGCCTGCAGACCGTGGCGGAGGAAATTCAGAAGGGCGGCGCGGTCTGGGAGGGCGGTAGGGGCAGGTTGTTGGCGACGCGGTCCCAAGTGGTGGCCGCATGGCGTCTGGTGGCCGGCAAGCTGCGAAGCCAAGGAGACCTGCAGCTTGCGAGTGAGGTCGATCGCTTCGTGTTCAGCTTGCCTTCGCCAGCCACCGACCGGGAAGACCTGAAGGCGCGCCTGCTCGCGCATCTGAACGACAGGCGTCGCGCTGCGGCAAGCGTTGAGCGGACTGCCGAGATACCTCCACGAAATGTGAACGCGCGGTAGGCGTGTTCGTTAGGGCGGTTGACTCACAGGAACCTTTCTCGACCTGAACGAGCAAACTTCAGAGGCCAGTCGCGAAAGGCGATGAGAGGAATCCTTCGGGGTATCAAATGTGGACAAGCTTTGGATAGGAAGCTCGCCGGGCGCTACGCTGTTCCAATGACCGGAGTTCGCCCGACGAAGGCTCGAACGTCTGCGTTACTCGGGCGACCTACTTCTCCTTTGGGGCACGGAACGGCCGTTCGACCCAGCATCGAGGACTGGCCCCTTCGTGCCCTTTGCAGACATGTGTGTGAGCTTTTCGAATTGAAGCAACCGGCCAGGAGGCGACCTAAGGATAGGTCACCACAAAGCGGTCATCCGATAAACCGCATCGGCGAGTTGCTGCCGTGGAACATCGGCGGCCACCACGTCGAGCAACGACTGGCAGCCTGAACAAATCCGACCAGGTTGCGCAACGAAGGAAGACGAGGGGGATGCTGCAAGGCGCCGACCGTGCGCCGCCGCAGGCCGCGCCGTGGGCTCAGACGACTTGCAGACCCAGTTCCTCGAGCAGAGTGGCCGCTTGCCGGTGGGAGATGGTTGCGCCCTTGAACAGGGTGGCGTTCGCAAGCCGCAGGCCGCCCAGATCAACCTCGCGCAAGTCGGCGCCTTCGAATCGGGCCAACTTCAGATGTGCATTGCGCAAGCTGCCGCCTTCGAACACGGCATCGCGGAAATCGCAGCCCGATAGGTCGGCTTCGGAAAAATCGAGTTGCGCGAGGGATTGCTTGCGAAATGACAGGCCGCGCAGTCACGCGTCGACCAGTAGCGAGTCCTTGTCTCCGACGTCTACGCGGACCTCATCAGCAAGCTCACGGAGAACTATTCAACGTTCGCGCGTGAGTACTCGGAAAGCCTTATGGGCTGGTCCACCCAGGGACAGGGCTTGATGGCGCAACAGGTGCAAACAGCGTCGGATCTCCTCGCGGAATCGGGCAAGGCAACGGCGACCGCGATGGGGAAGGCATCGGACACGGTCAAGCACTTGCGCGTCAGATAAAGGCGACGAATGCGGTCTGCCCGAGTGCGCGGAGTGCCCTCCGCGCTGCTCGGCCAGCGCAGCCTCGCGACCGACCTTGTCCCCCGGGTCGGCTTCCTCGCCAATCACTGCATGTGTTGTCCGCCGTTGATCGCAATGTTGGCTCCCGTGACGAACGCGGCCTCCTCTGACGCGAGATAGATCACGAGCCCAGCCACCTCCTCTGGCTTACCCAGCCGGCCGACCGGGATCTGCGGCAGTATTTTGGTGTCGAGCACATCCTGCGGGATCGCCGTGACCATCTTCGTGCCGATGTAGCCCGGCGAGATGGTGTTGACGGTCACGCCCTTCCTCGCGACCTCGAGTGCCAACGCCTTTGTGAAGCCGTGTACGCCGGCCTTCGCCGCCGAGTAGTTGGTCTGGCCGAAGGCGCCCTTCGAGCCGTTGACCGAGGACACGTTGATGATCCGGCCCCAGCCACGCTCGACCATGCCGTCCGC
Source organism: Variovorax sp. J22R115 (assembly GCF_030317005.1). NCBI lineage: Bacteria > Pseudomonadati > Pseudomonadota > Betaproteobacteria > Burkholderiales > Comamonadaceae > Variovorax > Variovorax sp. J22R115. The sequence continues at coordinate 130,518 of NZ_JASZYM010000019.1, forward strand.
GACTTGCTTGGTCATGTTGAACAGGCTGTCGAGGTTGGTGCGCAGCACTGCGTCCCAGTTGAGCTTGTCCATCTTCTTGAAAGTCATGTCGCGCGTGATGCCGGCGTTGTTGACCAGCACATCGACGGCGCCGGCCTGGCGGTTCACCTCCGCCGCCGCCTTGGCGCAAGACTCGAAGTCGGCCACGTCACACGGCACCGCCAGCACGTCGAAGCCGCGGGACTTCATGCCGGCCACCCACTCAGCGTGCGTGCTGTTGCCCGGCGAATAGGTCACGACCACCTTGTAGCCGGCATCGGCCATCTTGGCGCAGATGGTCTCGCCCAGGCCACCCATGCCTCCGGTGACCAGGACCACACGTTGCTTGCTCATGTCATTCCCCTTCGTGCGTTGTGCCGGAGCGGCGACTGCGTGTCATAGCAGCGCAGGGTTCGAGAGAAGTCGCGCAGCGCTCCGATGCCGCTTTCCTCGGCATGTCGACACCAGTCTTCCAACTGTTTCACCAACTGCTCCTTCGTGGCGGTGGATCGGCTCCACAGGGCAGTGAGATCCTGCCGTGTCGAATAGATGGTCCGCAGCACGGTGCTGGAGTCCAGCGCTTGTCTCAGGACCGCGCGCTGCGGTTCGGGCAATTGCGCCGCATCTCTTTGCAGCAGGTACTTGACCGGGTCCAGCGCCTTGAAG